>DATGHL010000047.1 GCA_035308025.1 Candidatus Binataceae bacterium | reverse complement strand
TCTGACACCCGAGGAGTTCGCGGCGAAGAATCAGGGAAGCTCGGCCGTCGCGCGCACCGCTTGGCCAGCAGACCAGGAGCTGGCCGGCGCGGCGCAACGCGCTCCGGCCTCGAATCCAAAACCCGACGCGTTGGGCATTGTCGTGCGGCATCCGGCACGAGGGTAGCGGGGAGCGGCAGCCTGCATAGCTTCCTTGATGTCGATCAAACAAAAACTCTCGCCTTGACACGGCGGCTTGCCGACACCAAGGAGTCGGCGAAGCGCAGCCGGCCGAGAGAACTACACCCCTTCATCCAATAGGCCGCGTCGAGTACCTCGACTGAGTCGTGGTCTTTTCTGGCGCGGAGAGAGGTGACGAGCTGGCGGACGGTCGCGCTTGAACATCCGTTGAATTTCGAGCTGTTCATCTCGGCGGAGCGGCCAGAACCGTTTGCCGAGCGGGATGTTTGGACCGATATCTTCGATGCGGTCGCGAGCCAGCTCTCTCCATGAGCGGCGCAAGGAACGTGTCATCGCAATCTGAATGGCTTGGGCCGTTGATACTGAAAGTCGCTGTCGGCGGCGTCGTCACTGAAGGCCTGCTCGTAGCCCTCGATCAGTTGCTCGAGCATTTTTGCCGTGGTGACGCCCGGCAGGTCGGAGCCGCGAGCGGCAGTCGCGAGCGAGAGGCCAAGGCGGATCAGGTCGTGCGCAGGATTGCCGATCACGGTCTGGTCGAAATCGCGGATCTGAATATCGATGTGACCTTCGGTGTTCGCGATTGGGCCGAGGTTGCCGACGTGACAATCGCCGCAGATCCAGACCGCGGGGCCGTGCGGTAAATTACGGCCGGGCGGAAGTTTCGAGCCATTCATAGAACTTCCGGGTGCTGCCGCGCACATAGGCGTGGGCCGAGCGGGCCATCTTGAGGCTGCGTCGTGCAGCGAGAATCGATGGCCGGTACTTGAAGCGCGGAAATTTGAGAGCTCTCGATTTCATACTAGGAAGCTATGTGTCGTGCCCATGAGTCCTGAATCGCCCCGCATTGTTTAGAAAATCAGTTCATCCCGATGGCCCGGCATGAATCCAGTGACATGCCTGATCGAACTGTTGCGGATCGAATGGCATCGTTTCGATCCACCAGGTGACGCCCACCTGAGCATATGATACCACCAGTTGCCGATCTTGTGCCGATCGCGATCCCATAGCGGATTCAAAGTGAATTACCTCAAATGGAGCATCTCCCGAACGGAAACCATTGATATATGCGACCATCTCGGCTACCTGCGAAGGGGTGAGAGAGGTGGCTAGATCTCCCCGCACCGGCACCACGCCGTCGTACCGCGCCGCGCGCCGCATCGCCGGCTTTCGCGGCCAGGAGCCGGCGATCCAAATAGGAATACGGGGTCGTTGCAGACACGGCGGAACCACTTGTGCGTTGTTCAGGCGATAATGCCTGCCATCGAATGAAAACGGTTGTCCGCTCCACAGAGCAGAAAGCACGATCAAACCCTCGTCGAGCATTTCAGCTCGAAGTTTGTCGTCCAACGGGCCGCCGAAAGTACTGATCTCGCCGAAGGCATCGGAGCCAAGTCCCACGCCCAAGACGAGCCTTCCCTTCGACAGGTGGTCGAGGGTGACGGTTTCATAAGCCAGCTTCGCCGGATTGCGGCGAAACAACGGGGTGACCAGCGCCCCCAGCCGAATCCGACTGGTCGCCTGCGCTATCAGGGCAAGCGCGATCCAGGGGTCCGCGAGCGGCGGAGCTCCAGCGAGCAGCAGGTGGTCCCACACAAAGCAACCGTCCCATCCGGCGTCCTCCGCTTCTTTCGCCAACTGCGCGACAATGGCAACGTCGCTGAATGGCCCGGCAAGGGGGAAATTGAGTCCGAACCGCATCGCGATCAAGCATTCCTTCTCTCGAAAGATGTTCTCCAATAAAGATGGCTTGCTCTCTACTATGTCACTTGGCCGGCGGAATGTTCTGATTGACGCGAAAGAAGTTGTCGGGATCGAACTTGCGCTTGATCAGCGCCAGGCGATGATATTTGTCGCCATAGGCAGCGCGGACGCGAGCTTCGCCCTCGTTCTCGAGGTCGTTCAGATACACGGCGCCGGTTGAGAGCGGCGCCATCGCGTCAAAAAAACTCTCGACCCACGCCCATGACTTTTCACGGTCGCGGGTTTTCTCCCAATAAGTATGGACCCAGAATTCGAATCCCGTCTGTCGAAACCCGAAAGCATTATCATGCGGCTTCGCGCACCACGGCCCATGCCAGTACAACATGGTAATGCCGCTCGCTTCGTGCGGCGCATTCGACGCATGTTGAATGATAGTGTCGATGATGTCGCCGGTCAGCCTTTTAAAGTGGCCGCCCCGCCGATGACTTGATTGTACTCCTTCGGGAACGTCGTAACCGCCGCGCTGTTCGTCGAGATACGCTTTGGGCTTTATCGAATCCGCGAAGGGGCGCAAGTAGGTGCGCAGCGGACGCAGCAGGCGCTCGCCCTTTTCCTTTTTACCGCTCCACACAACCTTGACATCGAGCATCCGCTCGCCCGGATGTGGCAGCACGGCAGCAATCAGAAACAGGTCGGACGGAATCGTCGGCGCGAAACCATCGAGAAAATCCAGGATTTTTTTGGCTTGGCGGAGCGGATACTTCAAGCTGCCTGAAAGCACAGTTTCGATTGGATGAAGCTCGAATTCGAGCGATGTAGCGACACCGAAATTTGCGCCGGCGCCGCGCATCGCCCAGAACAAATCGGGATGTTCTCCAGGCTTGGCAGTTAAGATTTTACAGTCGGCAGTTACGACTTCGAGACCGACGATGCTATCGCATCCGTAGCCGAACATGGGCGTGAGCGAGCTTTCACCTCCGCCGAGTGAATATCCGGCGACACCGACGGTCGGACATGATCCTAGCGGCACCGCCATCTTGAACGACTGAGTAAGACAATCCAACTCGCCGGCGAGGACGCCCGGCTCGATAACAACTCTCCCGCGTGCCGGATCGATCTGAACACGTTTCATCGGCGACAGATCGATGACGAGTCCGCCTTCGCAGACTCCGTGGCCCGCGAAACTGTGGCCGCCGGAGCGAACCGCTGTGAGCAGGCCATTACGACGAGCAAAATCAACGGCGCGCTGAACGTCTTTGCGGTTGGCACACCTTACGATGATCGCAGGGTGCAGATTGACGGCATGATTCGTGACCCGCCGTAATTCGCCGAACCTGCGGTCGCCGCATAAGACGATTTCGCCGCTTAACGATTCCGCAAATTTCGCGACGCCGGAAAGGTTCACTGGTGGATGCTGGCATCCAGTCCTTGTCGAGACAACTCCAATTACGACAATGCTTTTCGCCTTCAAAGTGCGTTATGTCGCTCGAAAACCGGCCGATTGGATTTCCGATGCGCCCTTCCATGCTCTCCTCCTCCTCGGCCAGGTGGGGGAGTTTCTAATGATAATTACTGGGGGAGATTCACATGATTGCCGACATCGCCGAAGTGGGCTTCGAGCGCGGTATCGAGGATGAGGCGGTTGGCGCGGGCAAAGCGGACGTGATGGGGCGCGCGGGCGCCGTCAACCGCGAAGCGCAAAGCGGCTGATCGCGCGCGGCGGCGAGCGCTTCGAGGGCAATCTGGGTGCTGACGCAATCGCGGACGGTATCGGCACGATCAGCACCGCGCGCGCCGTCGCGGGCAGCGTCGAGGGCGCGTCCGGCGGCCTCGTCGAAATTCGCGGCGCGAGAAACGGATTCTCGCGAAGGCGATGGCACTACTTTTGGTTGCCTACTCTTGTTGGTCGCGGTCGCCTATGCTTGCGGCAACCTATGCGTGTTTGCCGATATTTCATTTCTCGCAGAACTCTTCCCCTATGGAATCCTAGCGACAATAATGCTTCTTGCATTTCGTCGCGCAAAAACCGCTTCCATCGAGCAACAGCGTCAGGGCTGGCAGGCAATATTGAACAATTTTGCTCGGCACGTTGATGCGCGTGCGTGAGCGACATTCGCGTTGAGCAGCTGTAATGCGGTGGACGGTTGCGGTGGCAGTTGCGTCCCCGCCTGTGCCGGGGCGGCTCCCCTTACAGCCCGGCGCTGCCCACCTTAAGGAGAGAACCATGTGGACGATTCTAAAAATCGTCGGGCTTGTGCTCGTTGTCAGCGTCGGTGGCATTCTTATCTATGCCGCGACCATGCCGAAGGATTTCCGTGTCTCGCGCTCGATAACGATCAACGCGCCGCCGGAGAAAATATTTCCACTCATCAATGACCTCAAAAGTTTCAACGAATGGAACCCCTTTGCCAAGCAAGACCCGAGCAATGCGATCGCTTACAGCGGTCCACAAAAGCGGCAAGGGCGCTGGAGATTCGTGGGACAGCAAGGGCAGAGCGGCAAGGGCAGTCTGGCGATTACCGACACTGCACCGCCATCGCGCGTCAATATGCGGCTGGACATGGAAAAGCCGATGGAGGGGCACACCAACATCGTGTTCGCGCTGCAATCGGTGGGCACCGCCACAGAAGTGAGTTGGACCATGGCGGGGCCATATCCTTACATCCAGCGGGTTTTCGGCACCGTCTTCAACATGGACAAAATGATTGGCGGCGCGTTCGTAGTGGCCTGTTGGATCTCAAGGCGCTCGCCGAGAAATAGGCCAACCATCAGCGGGAGCGGCGAGTCTGTGCAGAGTGTCGGGATTTTAAGACAGGTACAGGGAATCTGTGCTTGATTGAGTCAGTTGCGCCGCTCGGTCGCGTCGTCCGGTTTCATGTTGCGCTCGAGGCACCAGCGATCGATCACCTCGGCGTTAAAGCGCCAGTCTGTGCCGATGCGAAAGCCCGGTATCTCTCCGCGCCGCAGCAGCTTATAGATGGTCGAAGGATGCACGCGCAGGTAAGCCGAAAGCTCACGCACCGTCATAACCCTGGGCAAACTGTATTTAGGCTCCGCCACGTCTTGCTCTCCCGCAACCAGCAACCGAGGTCATCAATCAGCGCGAACGCTGCTCCAGTTCCGAGCTTTTAAGGTTTGATACCTTGTTAGGCGACCTTTATTAATCCCAAACATAGTCAAAAATGCATTTAGTGGTCAAGGGGGTACACGACGGTTTCCCAACAGACGATCATTGCTTTTTTCACCCGGTAGCATCTGCCCTCCGGCGCGGGGCTGATGCATGGTTATTACCTTTCGCGAGCTTTTGGGCCTATACTTGCGCTCGACGCTTGCCCAGACTGAAGCCATCTCCGATGCTACGTGCAGCAAAGATCTGGTTGATTGGAGCCACTCTGCAAGCCGTTTGTGCCGCCGCGGAGAATCCGCAGGTTGCTTCGATCGCGCTTAGTCTGCCTGCGCTTGCTCAGAACGGAACTATCGTACGGCGCTACACGTGCGACGGTGAAGATATTTCGCCCGCTATCGTCTGGAGCGGGATTCCGGCAAGCGCCAAAACTCTGGCGCTGATCGTCGATGATCCGGACTCGCCGTCAGGCGTCTTTACCCATTGGGGCGTGTTCAATTTGCCCACCAAGCTATCCGGGCTGCCGGAAAATCTGCCGCAAACGCCGGCGCTGGCTGCGGGTGGCGAACAGGCTCGAAATGATTTTGGCCGGATCGGGTATAGTGGCCCGTGCCCGCCGTCGGGATCCGAGCATCATTACCACTTTAAATTATATGCGCTGTCGAGGACGCTCCGTCTCGCGGCCGATGCGGATGCGCGAACACTGGTGGTGGCGATGCGCGGATACGTGCTTGCGCGGGGCGAGGTCGTGGCAAATTACGGACGGTAGTTCGCGCCCAGCGGGTCGATCATGAAGTTCGCGGCTGAATACCTGCGCTCGACGACCACTGTCGGCGACTATCCCCGCTGGAATCGGGTCGAAGTTGCACTGGCCGGGCGTTCGAATGTGGGCAAGAGTTCGCTCCTGAACGCGCTGACGGAGAGCCGCGGATTGGCGCGGACCAGCAAGACTCCCGGACGGACGCGGGCGCTGAATTTTTTCGGTCTGGGCGCGGGCCTCGCGCTGGTCGATCTGCCGGGCTTCGGCTACGCCAAGATGGCGCGCGCCGACGCCGCGCACCTCGGTGGGCTAATCAACGATTATCTCACGCAACGCGAGGCCCTGGCCGGGCTCGTTCTGCTGATCGACGCGCGGCGCGGGCCGGAAGCAGAGGAGCTGGCGCTGCTCGCCATGAGTGATCGCCACGACGCCTCGGGCGTGGCCTTGAACCCGCTGACGATCGTGGTGGCGGCGACCAAATGTGACAAGCTGCGACGCTCGCAGCGCGCCGCCGCGCTCAAGCCATTCGCCGCTCATGGCCTCGAGCCGATCCTCTGCTCGGCAGAGAGCGGGGAGGGGCTCGAGGAGTTGCGCCGCCGCATTATCGCAATCGGCCGGAATTACTCCCGCCTTTCCGCGTAATCGCCCGCGCCGATGGAGACTGCGGTCAGCGTAATTATCGCGACGTATAATCGGCGCGCGATGGTGGCCGAGGCGATCGCGAGCGTGGTCGCCCAGCGCGAGGTCTGCGCCGAGTTGATTGTCGTCGACGACGGCTCGACCGACGCAACCGCAGAAACTCTCGCGCGCATCGCAGGCGAAGTACGCGCGGGTGCGGGCGGCGTTGCGATGCGAATCATCGCGCATCGAGAGAAGCGCGGCGTGGCGGCCGCACGCAACACCGGCGTCGCGCTCGCGTCGGCGCCGATAGTGGCCTTTCTTGATTCCGATGATCTGTGGCGGCCGTTCAAGCTGAGACGGCAAATCGATTTTATGGCGACCCATCCGGAGTGCGCGATTGCCCAGACCGCTGAACTCTGGATGCGCGATGGCGTGCAGGTGAATCCCGGCATGCGGCATCGCAAACGCGCCGGTGATATTTTCCTCGAATCGTTGCGCACCTGCATTCTGAGCCCCTCTGCGGTAATCCTGCGAACCTCCTTGTTTCGCGCGCTCGGCGGCTTCGACGAAGGGTTGGAAGCCGCCGAGGACTACGACTTATGGCTGCGCATTCTCGTGCGGCACGAGGCCGGCTTGATCGATGAGCCGTTGGTGATCCGGCGCGCCGGTCATGCGGGACAGCTTTCGGCGAGCGTGCCGGCGATCGATCGCTTCCGGATCCTGAGCTTGCTCAAATTGCTCGCGCACAGCGATGATCTATCGTTGGAGCAGCGCGCTGCGGTCTGCGCGGTGCTGGCGGAGAAAAGCCGGATTCTGGCGAAGGGGCTGAGCCGGCGCGGCAACGATGATCTGGCCGAGCGGATCGAAAGACTGAGTGTGCAGGCGCCAAACTGGATTGTGGGCGCCGATCCGCAACTGCATCATGAGTTGGCGACTCTGCGCCCGCTCCTCACGACGACGCGCAGAATTGAGGAAAATAGAAATGACTTCCACGGCTTCTAATGATTGAGCGCGAGCAAAGCGGGCGGATTCGAGACTGGGCGGTGCAGCGCAGGTTGCCCGCCGCGATCGTCGAGCGCTGGCTCGGGCTCGACGCCGCCGATCGCGACGCGCTCCTCGCGCTCGCCGAAGGCTTGCGCCTGCGGACCGGACAATTCGTCAGCGCCTTTGAATTGCTGGAGGAGACTCGGCTGCGCGACGGCGGCGACGTAGCCGGCATTCTCGCACGGGGCGAGCTACGCGGCGTGATCGAGGGCGGAGGCTCGCGGCCTGAGCGCGCGCATCTGCTGCTTGAAGGCCTGCGGGCGATCCGTTTTCCGCGCCTGCGCGCCGCTGCGGCCGGGCTCGCGGAGAAAATCGCCGAACTCAAACTGCCCTTGAGCATCCGCGTGGTCTTGCCGCAAAATCTCGGCTCTGATGAGCTGCGCGTGGAGCTGACGGCGCGCAGCGGCGCCGAGCTGGAAGAGTTGCTCGACGCCTTGGCGGCGCGCCGGACCGCGCTATGCCGGATCGCCGACGCGCTCGGTGGCAGCGATGAGTTTGAAGATGAATTTTGAACTGGAGGCGCTGTTTGTCGAGGAGGACGCGCGGGCGAGCGCGCTGGCCGAGCGCGTGATCGCGCGGCTGCCGGCAGGGGTCGCAGTCCGCTACGTCGCCGACGGCCGGAGCGCGACGCGGCCGCCGGCGGGCGCCGACCCTTTTGGCGCGGCCAAACGGCGGATAGTTCTGATGCGCCATCGGGGCGGGTTTCTAAAAAGTTGTCCGGCGGGCTCCAGCGAATTCGCCTGCTGCGGCTACCAAGTAATGATTCTGGCGTCGAACTGTCCGATGGATTGCAGCTACTGTTTTCTGCAGGAATACGTCGCCGACAATCCGGGCCTGCAGATCTACACGAATTACCACGAGGCCTTCGATGAGCTCGATCGCCTCGCGGCGCGCGCGCCGGGGCGCAGCTTCCGGATCGGCACGGGCGAGCTTGCCGACTCGCTGGCGTTTGACACGCTCACCGGAATCAGCCGCGACTTGGTCGAGTACTTTGCCGCGCGCCAGAATCTGCTGCTGGAACTCAAGACCAAGACGGACGAGATCGCCAATCTGCTCACGATCGATCCCAAGGGACGGACGCTGGTGTCGTGGACGCTTTCACCCGAGCGGGTTTTTCGCGCCTCGGAGCATCATACGGCCGCGCCGGCTGCGCGGATCGACGCGGCCCGCCGCGTGCACGAAGCTGGCTACAAGGTGGCGTTCCATCTCGATCCGATTATCGCCTATGCGGAGGCCGAAGCGGACTATGCCGCGCTGCTGGAAGAGCTCTTCGCGCTGATCCCGCCGGAGCGAATCGCCTTTATCAGCCTCGGCGGATTGCGCATGACGCCCACGTTGCGCACGATCGCGCGGCGGCGCTTTCCCTCCGATCCGATGCTGGTAGGCGAGGAAGCGCTGGCGCCTGACGGGCGCTATCGCGCCTTTACTCCGCTGCGGCTCGGGCTGTTTACGCGGATCCGCGAACGGCTAACGCGGGCGCATCCGCAACTTCCGATCTATCTGTGCATGGAGAGCCCGAGCGCTCATCGGCGAGTCTTGGGCGCGCCGCCGGCGTCGCCGGCGCAGATGGGCGCGCGGCTGGCGCGCGTCTGAGATGGCCGTTCGCCGCAGCACGATCGGCGGAGCGCGCGCGAACAAGGTGGTCGCGCTGGACGTCCGCGCGCGCCGCCGGCCGCCGGGCGCTGCGGCAGATAATCGCGCGCGGGCGATCGGGGTCTTCGATTCGGGGATCGGCGGGCTGACGGTGCTGAAGGAGTTGGCCGGCGCGCTGCCGGCCGAGGACTTCATCTACCTGGGCGACACCGCGCGCGTGCCATACGGCACGAAGTCGAACGAAGTGATCATCCGTTATTCGCGCGAAAACACCGAATTCCTGCTGGCCAAGGGGATCAAGCTGCTGGTCGTGGCCTGCAACACCTCGAGCGCGATCGCGCTGGGGACGATCGCGCGGGATACGATCGTACCGGTGATCGGAGTGATTGAGCCGGGCGCGCGGGCCGCGGCGGCAGCCTCGCGCAACGGGCGGATCGGCGTAATCGGCACCGAGGCGACGATCGCGTCGGGTGCATATACACGCGCCTTGCAGCAGCTCCGGCCGGGCGTCGAGATTTACACGCGCGCCTGCCCGCTGCTGGTGCCGCTGGTCGAAGAGGGCTGGACCGACAACGAGATCGCCGAACGCACGGTGGCGCACTACCTGGAGAGCCTCAAGCTCAGCGGGATCGACACGCTGCTGCTGGGCTGTACGCATTATCCTTTGCTGAGCGAGCTGTTCGGGCGGGTGCTCGGGCCGGGCGTCAGTCTGGTGGACTCGGCCGTGGCGACGGTCGCCGCGGTGACGGAGCGGCTCCACGAATTGCGGCTCGCGCGCGCCCGCGGGATGGGCACGCAGAGCTTCTTCGTGACCGAGAACCCGGAGCGTTTCGTGCGGGTGGGGCGGCGGTTCCTGGGTCCGCAGGTGGAATCGGCGGTGCGGATCGAACGCTAGCGGAGCGAAGCAAGAAGCTTGACGCAGCGCGCAGACTCCTGACCTTGGCCGCGCGTCGCAGACTCCGCCGCCCCCTGTGCTCGCTCCGCGCAGGAGCGCTCCGCTAGTGTCATCGCGGTGGGTTTGCATCACCGTTTGCGGTTGACTACTTAAGTCGGCGAGGTGTCAGTAGCTTGCTTAAAATCGCGGTTTGCATAAAGCAGATCCCCCTGATCGAAGACGCCAACTTCGATCCGGTCACCAAGACTATCAAGCGCGATGGCGTCAACGTCATGAGCGCCTATGACCTGCGCGCGATCGCCCAGGCAATCGAACTTAAAAACCGAATCGGTGCGGAGACCACCGCGGTGACGATGGGGCCGCCACAGGCGCGCGAGGTGCTGATCGACGCGCTCGGGATGGGAATCGATCACGCCGTGCATCTGGAGGATCGCGCGTTTGCAGGCGCGGATACGCTGGCGACCGCGCGGGCGCTCGCGCTGTGGCTCGGGCGCGGCAAATTCGATTTGATCCTGCTGGGCAAATATTCGCTCGACGCGGAGACCGGACAGGTCGGCCCGGAGATCGCCGAGCTGCTCGGCGTGGCGCAGATTACCGGCGTCCGCAAGCTCGTGATTGAAGGCGAGCGGGTGGCGGCGGAGCGCGAAAGCGATGAAGGTTTTGACGAAGTCGAATGCCGCCTGCCGGCGCTGCTGACCTGCGCCGAGCGGCTGATCAATCCGCTCAAGATCAGTCCCGCAGCGCGCGAGGCGGCCCTCGCGCATCCGATCACGAGCGTCCGCGCGGCGGAACTCGGCGCCGAGCCGGGGCAGTTCGGGGTCGCCGGCTCGCCGACCTGGGTGCAGGGCGTGCAGGCGCAGCAGAGCGCGAAAGTCGCGTGCCGGATGATCGACGCGAGCGACCCGGAGCGCGCGGCTGAGCGGATACTGGTCGAGCTCGAAGCGCGCGGCGCGCTCGCGCCACGCCAGCACAAGAAGCGGCCGGTCGCCGCGCAGACACGCAAGCCCGTGCGCGGTAAGGATGTCTGGGTGGTGGTCGAGACCGGTCTCGACGGCGCGGTGACGCTCGGCAGCCTCGAGTTGCTGTCGGCGGGCGACGCGCTCGCCAGCGCGCTCGGCGGCGCACTGGTCGCGCTCGGCCTGGGCGGAGGAATCGCCAAACATGCCGGGCTGATCGCCAGCTACGGCGCCGACGAGATTGTCCTGCTCGAAAATCCCGCGCTGGAAAGTTACTCGCCCGAGACCGCGGCGGAAGCGGTTGCTCATCTGGTGCGCGAACGCACGCCGTGGGGCTTGCTGCTCTGCGCCAGCGAAAAGGGGCGCGACTGGGGTCCGCGGCTCGCGGCGCGGCTGAAGCTCGGGCTGACGGGCGACGCGATCGGACTGGAGCTGGATTCGGCGCACGGCCTGATCGCCCTCAAGCCGGCCTTCGGCGGCAATATCGTCGCGCCGATTCTGTCGAAGACCTACCCGCAGATGGCGACCGTCAGACAGGGCGTGCTGGAACTCGCCGAACCGAATCCGGAGCGCGCGGTCGAACTGGAGACGGTACGCGTCACGGTCGGTGCGCCGCTGACGCGGCTGGTGGCCGAGCACTCGAGCGTTGACCACACGATCGCGCCGCTCGACGGCGCCGAGGTGATCGTGGGGGTCGGCATGGGCGTGGGCGGGCTGGAAGGCGTCGAGCGCTGCAAGGCCTTCGCGCGCGTGCTTGGGGCGGGGATGTGCGCCTCGCGGCGGGTAACCGACAAGGCCTGGATGCCGCGTCAACTGCAGGTCGGTCTAACTGGCAAGGCGATCGCGCCGCGGCTCTATTTTGCGATCGGCCTGCGCGGGGCGCCGAATCACACGGTCAGTATCAAGCGCGCGGAGACGATCGTCGCCGTGAACAATGATCCCGAGGCGACGATTTTCGAGTTCGCTCATCTCGGCCTGGTGGGTGATTGGGCGCCGATCACGCAAGCGCTGACCGCGGCGTTCGAGCGCCGTCATACGCGCTAAGCCTCGGCGAATCGCGCGCAAAAAGTGCCGACGCAATTGCGGCGAGCGGAAGCGCTGAGTTAAGGTCCGAGCAGGTCGCCTCAGATGGAAGCAGCGATGATCGTTTACGGCCTCTTTGCCGGGCTGCTTGTAGTCATTTTGGCGGTGATCTTCGTCGCGGCCGGGATTTCCGCGGTCGTCCGCGGCTGGCGCCGGCTACGCGCCGGTCCGGCCGGCAAGGGCTAGCCTCGGCGTCCATTGCAAGCGGGCCGCGATCGGGACTAAGTTGCGATCGTAACTTGCAGACAACTTGGGAGGTAAAAAAGATGGGCGCAGAAGAAAACAAAAAAGTCGTGATGGGACTGTTCGAAGCGATGAATGCGGGCAATGCGGCCGCGCTGTTGGGCGCGCTGGCAGATTCGGCCACCTGGTGGGTGGCGGGCAGCTTTCCGCTCTCCGGCACCAAGACCAAGGCGCAGTTCGCAGAACTGCTGGGTGGTCTCGGCGGGAAGATTGACGGCGCGTTGCGGCTGAATCCGCTGGGCATCACCGCCGAGGGCGATCGCGTCGCGGTCGAGGCCGAATCCCACGCCAAGATGAAAAACGGCAAGACCTATCAAAACAAGTACCATTTCCTGTTCCAGGTGCGTGACGGCAAGATTCAGCAGGTCAAAGAGTATCTCGATACAATGCACGCCAACGACGTGCTCTGCTCGTAGGAATTTCCTCGGGGAGAGTAACGCATGAACCGCACCCGCCGCAGGCTCGCGATAAGGCAGTCTGCGCGGGGCGGCATCTGAAGAAGGAAACCGCGATGCAGTTCGAAACTCTGGCAACTGGCTACGGCTTGGTCGAAGGCCCGCGGATCGATCCGCAAAACCGGCTCTACTATAGCGACATCCGCGGTGGCGGCGTGATGCGGCGGAACCCGGACGGGCGGATCGAGACCCTAATCGCCGAGCGCAAGTTCGTCGGCGGTATCGCTCTCAACGAGGGCGGCGGGATGATCGTCAGCGGCCGTACCCTCGCTCATTGGGACGAAAAGAGCGGCAAGGTCCGCGACCTCTTCGCCGAATGGGACAACAAGCCGCTCTTCGGAATTAATGATCTGACGACCGATGACCAGGGCAGCGTCTGGTTCGGCACCTTTGGCTTCGATATCCATGCCGGCTTCGACTTCAAGACCGCGCCGCCGGCGGGCTCGCTCTTCCGCATCGACCCGCCGGGCAAGGTGACGAAACTTGCCGAGGGCGTCGAGGTGACTAACGGGCTCGGCTTCAGTCCCGACCGCAAACTGCTCTACCATTGCGATTCTCAGTCCGGCGTATGGGTTTATGACGTGCGACCGGATCGTACGGTCGGACCGCGCCGCCTCTTTGCGAAGGTGCCGGAGGGCGCCCCTGACGGCATGACCGTGGACGCCGAGGGCGGCGTCTGGGTGGCGGTCGTGATGGGTCCTGGCGAAGTCGTGCGCTTCAAGCCCGACGGCACGCTCGATCGGCGGGTCAAGGTGCCGGCGAAATCGGTGACCAGCGTGGCCTTCGGAGGACCGGACATGCGCGATCTTTATGCGGTGACGGCGAACAACAGCAATGATCGCGCGCTCAAGGGCTCGGTGTTTCGCGCCCGCGCCGAAATCGCGGGATTGCCTGTGCCGAACGCGCGATTTTGACGCGAGCGCTGCGCAGACTCGGGCGCGCTTCGGAGCTGCGTCAGAATTCTAGTGAGACCGGTCGGGTTGACGTGTTGGCGACGACTTTCTCGAAGCCGCCAAGGTGAGCGTGGCGGTTAAGTGGCGCGTGGCGCGAATGGCTCGCGGCGGGGGCTTGTGCGCATCAGCGGGCTTGAGCGGAATTTCCCGCCGGTCTTTGTCGTAATTAATCATGACGTAGAAGAGCGCGTTGGCCAGCGCAATTTTCAGAATCGCGAAGACCAGCACGAACGCCGAGATCCACAAGAGCTCGTCCCAACTCCTCGCCAGCGTCACGACCACCGTCACGCACATCGCGAGGGCGGCGAGTGCGAAAGTCCAGAGCAGGATTTTGATCGATGCGGCTTCCTCGCGCTCGGCGGCGATATCCCGTGCTGCGCTTTCCCGCGCCGCGACCGCGGCGGACGTAACCGCAGCTTTGCGGATGCGCACCGGCCGGCTGAATTTAACGATCGCGCCCATCGAGGTTGTCCGTCGCTGCTCTCGGGATCTCATCCTAGCGCAGACTTGTACAACAAGAGCAACCCGCTACCGCCTGCGGACAAAAAAGTTCTAGAGTGGGCCGTCGCACGCTGCTTTCATTCACGGAAACCGTGCGCAAAGGGAAGCATGGCCAAGTCGCGAGCGGTAGTTCAGGTCGGCGCCCGGCGCTTCGAGATGCAGCAGTTCGAGTTGCCGCGGATCGGCGCGTATGACGCGCTGCTGCGGGTCGAGGCCTGCGGCATTTGCGGCAGCGATGTCGATCAATATGACGGCAAGCTCGACGCGTTGCTCGCTCTGCCGATGATCCCCGGCCACGAGCCGGTCGGCGTAATCGAGGAGATCGGTGAAGAGGCGGCGCGGCGCTGGGGGCTGGCAGCGGGTGATCGCGTCGTGGTCGAGCCGACGCGCGGATGCGGCCATTGTCGCGCCTGCAAACGCGGCGACTATCGCAACTGCCGGGTCGGGCGGCCGGGCGCCGCTATCTCCGTATGCGGTTTCATCCCGACGACGATTGCGCCGGCTTTGTGGGGCGGGATGGCGGAGTTCATGTATCTCGATCCTGAAGTTGCCTTGCACAAGGTGGCGCCCGGCGTGGCGCCGGAGCTGGCCGCGCTCTATCAGCCGATCGCCGCCGGGATTAGCTGGGCGCAGCGGATTCCCGGCACGCGGCTCGGCGACACCGTGGTGATTTTCGGCGCGGGGCAGCGCGGAATCGCCTGCGTCGCCGCGGCGCGCGAGGCCGGTGCCGCGCACGTCGCGATCGTCGCGCGCCGCCGGAGCGCCCATCGGATCCGGCTGGCCGAAGAATTCGGCGCCGACGCGACGATCTATGCTGACGAAGATGTGGTCGCGCGGGTGCGCGAGCTGACGCAGGGCGACGGCGCCGACGTCGTGGTGGACGTGACCTCCGAGACCATGGAGCCGATCGCAAAGGCGGTCGAGATCGCGCGGGTCGGCGGCACGATCATACTGGCCGGCGTCAAAGGCCCGACTGCGGCAATTCCCGATCTGCGCAACGATCGCATCTTCTCGAAGGAACTAACTATCAAGGGGGTTAAGAACGCCGATTTCGATTCCTTTGCAGCGGCGGTACGGCTGATCGAATCGGGGCGCTATCCGTTCGAGAAAATGCACACCCATAGTTTCGCGCTGAACGACATCGACCGCGCGATTCGCACGCTGGCGGGCCGGATTCCCGGCGCACAGGCGATCTCCGTCGCGCTCGATCCGCGGCTTTAATCGGGTTATCTCTGCAACGAATCTTTGCTCAACGAAACTTTTCTCAAGGAGGAGAAATCATGCCGAACAAACCTATCGAAATGACCGAGTTGCTCAAGGACTCCCCGAAGAACTGGGGACGCTGGGGCGCCAACGACGAAATCGGCTGCTTGAATTTTCTCACTGATCAGGAAGTGCTGCGCGGAGTTCGCGCGGTCAAGCAGGGCAAGGTCTTTATGCTCGGCGTGCCGGTCGCGCGTCCGGCCGGCGACCCGACCCATCCCTTGCGCTCGCAACCGATTCATACGCTGACGCACGACGAAGGCTCGTATATTTCCGGGCGCGACAAACCTTTTCCGGGCGGGCTCAAATACTCCGACGACGTCATCACGATGTTTCCGCAATCGACCACCCAATATGACGCGCTCGGCCATGCCTGGTACGGCGACAAGCTCTACAACGGCTTCGATCCCAAGACCACGATCGGCGGTCTGCAAAAGTGCTCGGTGCAGCCGATGGGTGAACACGGCGTGGTCGGGCGCGGCATCCTGATCGACGCGGCGCGCTTCAAGGGCAAGAAACATCTGGACCGCGGTGAGGGCGTCACGCTGACGGATCTGCTCGACGCCGCGAAAAAGCAGGGCTCGACGATCGAGAAACACGACATCGTGGTGCTGCACACCGGCTGGCTCAACCGCTTTTATGAAGAAGGGGTTGGAGCGTTTTTCCCGGATGGTCAATTCGACGAGCCGGGGCTGGAGTACAGTCCCGAGCTGGTGAAATGGTTTCACGAGATGGAGATCGCGTCGATCAGCGCCGACAACGTCGGCTGCGAGCAGGGCTTTAACAAGACAACGCAGAGCACGGGCGTGCTGCATGGCGCGCTGCTGTGCAATCTCGGCGTAATTTTCAACGAGATCGTCTGGCTTAAGGATCTGGCCGACGACTGCGCCAAGGACAAGCAGTATACGTTTCTGTTTGCCGGCGCGCCGCTCAAGCTGGTGCATGGCTGCGGCTCGTCGGTTAACCCGATCGCGATTAAGTAAGAGGGGGAGAGAGATTGCGCGCGGCATCGTAGGCTTGCCAACCCGTCAAGCGATTTGCCATCATCCGAATGTCCCTCGGGGACAAATTCAATCGGGGAAACTATTGACGGAGGAAATGAATCAATGGCTTACGAAGAGCTGCTGATCGATGCGGATGGCCATATTCTCGAGCCGCCGGATCTTTTTGAGCGTTATTTGGAACCGCGCTATCGGGAGCGCGCGACGCGGCTGACGGTCGGCGACGACGGTTTCGAGTTTCTCGAAATCGACGGCAAGAGATCCGAGCTTACCAGCCCGTCCCTGCTACACAGTCTGGGCGGGATGAAGAAGCTGCGCGAGATGGGCGAGAAGGTCGGGGCGTTCAATGACGGCCGGCGCAAGGAACTCTACGCCCGGGCAGAGGAAAAACGCGCCGTCTTCGAGAGTCTCAATACTGGCCGGCGCGAGGACACCTATCTAGCGGGCTGCGCGCCGGGTGCGATGGACCTGAAGGAGCGGCTCCAGATTCTCGACGCCGAGGGGATGGCCAAGTCGGTCATCTATCCAACGCTCGGGCTGTTGTGGGAGGCGGAGATCTTCGATACGGAATTGGCGTCGGCGCACTGCCGCGCCTACAACCGCTGGATCGCCGAGTTTTGTCACGATTCGGGCGGACGGCTGGTGCCGATCGCGCACATCTCATTGGGCGATCCCGAGGAGGCGGCCAATGAACTGCAGCGCGCGGTCAAAGCCGGCTGCAAAGGCGCTTTCGTCGCGCCCTATACGATTACGCGAAAGCCGCACGGCCATCCGGACCACGACGCCTTTTTTGCCGCCGCGCAGGATCTGAATGTTCCGGTCGGGATTCATCCGGGCCTTGAACCGACCGCTTTCAGCATTCATCAGCGCTTCGACGGCATGAGTTGGGCCGATTGGTACTTCGATCTGTTTGCGGCGCAGGGTGTCGGCCATGCCTTCGCGACTCTCTTCCAGTACGGGGTGTTCGATCGCTTTCCGAAGCTGCGCGTGGTGGTGCTCGAATCCGGCGCCGGCTGGATCGGCTATTGGCTCGACCGCGGTGACGCAATCTATCGCCATACCGGACTGGGCGGCACCGTGCAGCTCGAGGAGCCGCCATCCTACTACTTCAAGCGGCAATGCTATATTTCGGCGGATCCGGATGAGCGCTCGATCGCCGCAATGACGCAACTGGTCGGCGAGGATCGCTTTTTCTGGGCCAGCGACTATCCGCACCCTGACCATCCGGGCGATTACATGGAAGAGCTGCGCGGGATGGTGGCCGGCATGACGACGACGGCGCGGCGCGGCGTGCTGGGCGAGAATGTAGCGCGCGCGTTTAACCTGATGTAGCAATTGGGCGAGCGGCGCCCGATGGCGGAGGAAGGCGCCGCTCGCCTCTGAGTGTTAAGAGAAGTTCGCGGGTCTTGATGAGGCCGACAGCTTGGCGCAACCAGGGCCCGCTGGGGAGCTTTGATTTGAAAAAGTCCATTCGCTCGGTAAATTGCGCTGACTGATCTCGTTAGCGGAAGAAGCAGAACTATGAACTGAGACCGACGTGCAAATCCCAAAGAGTTCGCAACATCCAGATAATAGCATCGCTCCTAAAGCTACGACGAATAGTTTTAGCATGACGTCCTCCGTTAGAAAGCGGACCCGGGCTATTTGCGTCGAAAGCGCTCGCATCAACCCGCGCTAGTCAGCTGTCATGTTTTTATGAGCAGCTTGTGTGCCAATCTGACCGAGTCACAAACATCGGGATTTTAGATCGCTCGATTCCAAACCAGTCGAGCGTCGCGACTGACCATTAAATCCGGCGAGCATACGCAGTTACGTCGTCTGAAGATCAGCCGGTGCGCTTCATCAGTTCGAGAATGTCGTAGCCGGTGATCGATTTGCTCTTGGCCGACCAATCCTTGAGTTCAGCCTGATCGACCAGACCGGCTTGCGCCCCCTTAGCGAGGTCCATCAGGGCGATCTTGATGGTGGCCTCGTCGATCATCTCGCCGCTCTTGGGATCAGCCATCGAGCCGCCGCCCTTCTCATGATAGAGCTTGATGACGCGGCGCGCCTCTTCGACCTGAGCCGTACTCGGCGTGTAGCACTCGTTGCAGATGGGCGCCTGCTGCGGATGAATTACCCAGGTGCCGTCCATCCCGAGTTCGGCGGCGCCCTGATTCTTCTCGCGCAGCCCGCGCTGCAGTTCGGCGACGCGCTCGGGCGAATCCTCCTTACGCCACAGCCGCAGATAGACGTTGTCCACGGCGTGCAGTCCGGCGGCCTTGGCAGCGACGACCACCGCCTGCTTGGCATAGTGAAAGTTCTGATTCTGGCGCTCGACGATCTCGCGGATGCCGAGATTCGCGGCGAAATCCGCGATGCCGAAGACCAGCCCGGCCATCCGATCCGATGCAGTGGCGATCTCGTAGGCTTTGACCAGCGATTGCGGGGTCTCGATCAATGATTCGATCTGGATGTGGTACTTCCAGCCGCCGCGCTTCTCGAGATCGTCGAGCAGGCTCGCGACCTGTTTGATCTCCTCGGGCCCGCGCGTCTTCGGCAGCATGATGCCGTGGAAGCGGTTGGGCGCGCCCAGCACGATCGCTTCGAGGTCACCCTTGAAGAAGGGCGAATGGATATTGTTGGGCCGCACGGTGACGATTTTTTTCCCGAAGTCGAGCGTGGTCAGCGCCTCGACCATCGTCTTGCGGCTTTTCTCGCCCTTGAATTCGTAAGGACAGGCGTCTTCAAAATCCGCCATCACATGATCGACCGGCGACTTCACGGGATCGGCGGCGTTCTGATGAAGCTTCATGCTATGACCGGGATAGGTCATCTCGGTGCGGGGAATGACGAAACGCGCGCCTTGATCGAGAATAAACATGCGGTCCAGAGCCTCCGGCTGGTATCGTGGTGAAAAGAGCCGCAAACGTCAACAATCGCGTTGCGCGTCAATACCGTATGCCGGTGGCGAGAAAAATCGGGGAGGCTGGATTCTCATACTTCGCCGAAAAGCCGCTTGCGGGCATCTTCGTCATGCGGCAGATCGGGTAAGCCTGGATCGCAACCGGCGCGGGCGCCTCAGGATCGAGCACGAGCCGCCAATAGATTATCGCGAGCGCTATCGCGGGCAGGACGAGGATTAGCCTAACCCAAAAAGCGAAATAGATGAGGAACACAGTTGCGACTATCGCATACATCGCAATCATCAAGATCAGGTGTGAGCGGTCCCTCATTGAAGACCGCGGATTTCGGGGCCAGCGTGATTATGATTATTTACCACCGCAGACGGAATTGCGATCACCAGCATGAAAAGCAACATGCCGCCAAGCGTCAAGCCGAACAGCAGTCCTAGATACTTGAGCTCGCGCCGGCCGAAACGAAGTTTGACCTTCGCTGCGGGAAATGCCGAGCACCAGCCGCATCCAGGCAATTGCGGAGGATGTGCCAATCGCGAACCTTTACAACGCGGTCAACTCGCGCCTGCTCTGCTGCCAGGTGCGCAAGGTGCTGCCGGTGCGCGCGCCCTGATGAATTACGACGCCTGGATTACGGGGCTGCGGCGCGATCAATGGGCGACTCGCTCGAATATCCGCAAACTCGAAAATCGATCACGATCATGGCGGGATCGTGAAGTTCGCGCCGCTGGCCGACTGGACCGATGAGGAGGTCTGGGACTATATCCGCGCCAACGACGTCCCTTACAACGAGCTTTATGACAAAGGCTTTAAGTCGATCGGCTGTGCGCCCTGCACGCGCCCGGTGGCGGACGGCGAAGATCCGCGCAACGGCCGCTGGTGGTGGGAGACCGGCGCGCCCAAGGAATGCGGGATGCATTGCGCGATCGAGACCGGCGGCTTCGAGCATGAACTCGCCGCCCTGCTCGGCCACAACGGCAATGGTACCGCTTAGGATCCGCGGAAGTTAACGCGGTTCATTCCAGCAGGCGTCTGCGGGGTCAATGCCCGACTTCAACGGAAGCGTGCGCTTCATTGGTTCTTCGCGCTCCGTGCAGTAATCGGGATTGGTGTCGCCCTGCTGATGAATAGGATAATCGAGATTACTACCTCTTCACTGTGCCGATGAATGCTTGATCCGGATTACTAGCTCTTCACGTACAAAAATATGTGGATAACGCGACCTTAGTGCAAAAGTTCGCCTTGCGTCATTGTTCGGGCCGCTTAGAATACTAAGAAGGTGGGCGGAGGTCCGGTCCCGGGTAATGCACTCGACCCCAAGGGGTGCGGTCAGCTCCGGGAAATGCTGTGGCCACGGCGAAGGACCTCCCGTCCACCTCAACAAATAATCGCATAACCCGCAGCTCGAGGGAAAGAGCTAAGCACCATTGTCCCCAAGATCTGAAGTACAGACGCAGCGGTGGTCGCGGGAGTTCAGAATCACTAGCGCGGTGACAGAAATGCCCGGTCGGATGTGGCCCGACTCCTCCGTCCAGAGATGAGGTCTGTCAGGGCAGGTAGCCGTCGCGGAGGAGCGATTTAGCGATAATCATGCGCTGCACCTCGCTGGTGCCCTCGCCAATCTCGGCGAGTTTGGCGTCGCGCATGTAGCGCTCGACCGGAAAGTCCGTGACGTAGCCGTAGCCGCCGTGAATCTGCACGGCCTTGGTGGTCGTCCACATCGCAGTTTCCGAGGCGAACAACTTGGCCATCGAGGCCTCTCGCGCAAAAGGCTTGCCGGCGTCGCGCAGCGCGGCGGCGCGGCCGGTGAGCAGCCACGAAGCCTCGATCCGCGTCGCCATGTCGGCGATCATCCATTGGATCGCCTGGAATTCCGCGATCGCCTTGCCGAACTGACGCCGCTCTTTGGCATAGGCCGCGGCGTCCTCCATCGCGCCGCGCGCGATACCGCCGGCCCATCCGGCGATCCCGATGCGGCCGCCCTCGAGCACGCCGAGCGTCTGCCGGTAGCCGGCGCCGAGTTCGCCGATCAGATTGCGCGCCGGAATGGCGACGTTGTCGAAAACAACCTCGGCGGTGTCCGAGGAGTGCAGTCCAAGCTTTTCGATCTTGCGGCCGCTACTGAGGCCGCGCGAGCCGCGTTCAACCACAAAGGCGGAGACGCCTGAGCGCGCCGCCGCGGGGTCCGTCACCGCCATCACAACGTAGACGTCGGCGACACTGCCGTTGGTGATGAACATCTTCGCGCCATTGAGCGTATAGCTGTCGCTGTCGCGGGTGGCGCGGGTTTTCATCGCGGCGGCGTCCGAGCCCGAGCTCGGCTCGGTCAGGCACCAGGCGCCGAGTTTTCTGGCGGCAACCAGATCGGGCAAGTAGTGCGCGCGCTGCTCCTCGCTGGCGAACAGCGCGATGTGCCCCGACGACAGCGACATATGCGCGGCGCACGAGAGCGCGAGCCCGGCGTCATAGCGCGCCAAACCCTCGACGACCACGACTTGAGAGAGCGTGTCCGCGCCACCGCCGCCGTACTTTTCCGGAAACGAAACCCCGAGGAAGCCGAGCTCGCCCAGTTGCGCGACGACGTGGCGCGGGAAGCTCGCGTCGTTGTCCCACTGCCTGGCGTGCGGCTTGATCTCGCGCTCGGCGAAGACCGCCAATGTTTCGCGAATTTGTCGCTGCTCAGCGGTCAGCTCGAAGTCCATCAGGAGACCAAACCCCGTCGCCGCACGGGCCTATCCTGATACGGCATGGGCCTAGGCGCGCGGGTGAACGTTTTCATTCACCCATTTGACGATGTCTTCGGTGGACGCGCCGGGCGTGAAGATTTCTTTCACCCCGAGAGTCTTGAGCTTGGCCGAATCTTCGTCGGGGATGATGCCGCCGCCGAAAATCGCGACGTCGTCCACGCCCTTGGCCTTGAGGAGGCGCATGACCTCGGGGAAGAGCGTCATATGCGCGCCGGAGAGGATGCTGAGCCCGATCGCATCAACGTCTTCCTGCACCGCGGCCTCGGCGATCATCTCGGGCGTCTGATGCAGTCCTGTGTAGATCACCTCGAAGCCGCCGTCGCGCAGCGCGCGCGCAATAATCTTGGCTCCGCGATCGTGGCCGTCGAGGCCCGGCTTCGCCACCAGAATTCGTAATCGTTTGTCTGCCACTTTATTAAAATCCAGTCCCGCTCTTAATATCCAGTCCGGTCTAGATCCAGCCCGGGTCTTTGTAGACGCCGAACTCGGCGCGGTAGATGTCGCTGATTTCGCCGACCGTCGCGTCGCGGCGCACCGCCTCGCAAATCGGTTCCATCAGATTTTCACCGGAGCGGCAGGCCTCGGCGACGCGCTTCAAGGCCTCTCTGTGCGCGACGCTGTTGCGCTCGCGCTTCATCTGGCGGGTGCGCTGAATCTGCCGTTCTTCGAGCGCATGATGAATCTTCAGCGTCGCGATCGGGATCTCTTCGGGAATGGTGTACTTGTTGACCCCTACCACCGTCTTGACGCCTTGCTCGAGCTGGCGCTGATAGTTGAAGGCGGCCTCGGCAATTTCGCGTTGCGGATAGCCGCGGTCGATCGCCTTGAGCATCCCGCCCATCTCGTCGATCTTGCGGATGTATTCGAGCGCCTCGGCTTCCATCTTGTCGGTGAGGGTTTCTATCGCGTAGCTGCCGCCGAAGGGGTCGATCGTATTGGTGATACCGGTCTCTTCCGCGATGATCTGCTGGGTGCGCAGCGCGACCATTACCGACTGCTCGGTCGGCAGGGCGAGGGTCTCGTCCATCGAGTTGGTATGCAGCGACTGGACGCCGCCGAGGACGCCGGCCAGCGCCTGAATTGCGACGCGGACGACGTTGTTCATCGGCTGCTGCGCGGTCAGCGAAACGCCGGCGGTCTGCGCGTGCGTCCGCAGCATCATGGATTTGGGATTCTTGGCGCCGAAGCGCGCGCGCATCAGCCGCGCCCACATCCGGCGGCCGGCGCGCAGCTTGGCGATCTCTTCAAGAAAATCATTGTGCAGGTCCCAGAAAAAAGAGAGCCGCGGCGCGAACTCATCGACGTTCATTCCGCGCTCGACCGCGTCCTGCACGTAGCAGAGGCCATCGGCGATCGTGAAGGCGAGCTCCTGCACCGCGGTCGAGCCAGCCTCGCGGATGTGGTAGCCGGAGATCGAGACCGGATGAAAGCGCGGAGCTTTTTTCGCGCAAAACTCGACCATGTCGGTCACGATTCGCAGCGACGGCGCGGGCGGGCAGATCCACTCCTTCTGCGCGATGAATTCCTTGAGCATGTCGTTCTGGATCGTGCCGCTGACCTGCTCCCAGGGCACGCCCTGGCGCTCGGCGACGACGAGGTATGAGGCGAGCAGAACCGACGCCGAGCAGTTGACCGTCATCGAGGTCGAGACCTTGCCGATCGGAATCTGATCGAACAGGCGCGCGGTGTCATGCACCGAGGAAACCGAGACGCCCTCGCGGCCGACCTCGCCCATCGCGCGTTCGTGATCGGGGTCGTAGCCCATCAGCGTCGGCATGTCGAAGGCGGTCGAGAGTCCGTCCTGACCCTGTGCCAGTAAAAATTTGAAGCGCTCGTTCGTCTCCTCGGCGAGGCCAAAGCCCGCGAACTGGCGCATCGTCCAGAGCCGCCCGCGATACATCGACTCGTAGACTCCGCGCGTGTAGGGGAACTGGCCTGGGTAGCCGATCGCATCGTCGTTGCCGTTCGCCTCATGGGAGGCCAAATCCTCGGCGGTGTATAACGGCTCGATCGGCATGTCGGAGAGTGTCGTGAAGCGGACGGGCCGCTCGGCGGTGCGTTGATAAGTCTTTTCGAGCCATTCCTGTTTTGTCGTCACGATCGTCTCCTAAGCGGATGCCGTCTTTATCGGGTCTGGAATACCTGTCCCGCGATGATCATGCGTTGGACTTCCGAGGTGCCCTCGTAAATCTCGGTGATCTTGGCGTCGCGAAAATAGCGCTCGACCTTGAACTCCTTAGTATAGCCATAGCCGCCGTGAATCTGGACCGCTTCGATTGCGGCTTTCATGGCAGCTTCCGAGGCGAACAGTTTCGCCATCGCGGACTCGCGCGTGCAGGATTTGCCGGCGTCCTTGCGCGCGGCGGCCTGCAGCGTGAGGAGGCGGGCGGCGTCGATCTCGACCGCCATGTCGGCGAGTTTCCACTGAATCGCCTGATAGCTGGCGAGCGGGCTGCCGAAGGTCTGGCGCTCGTGCGCATATTTGAGCGAGGCTTCGAGCGACGCCCGCGCGATCCCGATGGCCTGGGCGGCGATCCCGATGCGTCCGCCGTCGAGCGTCTTCATCGCGACCTTGAAGCCCTCGCCCTCGCCGACGAGCAGATTTTCGCGCGGCACGCGCAACTCGGAGAAGCTCAACTGCGCGCTATGCGAGCCGTTGATCCCCATCTTCTCTTCGATGTGCGTGACCTCGAAGCCGGGCGACGCGGTCTCGACCGCAAAGGCGCTAATCCCCTTGACCCCCTTATCGGGCGCGGTGTTGGCGAAGAGGATGCAAACCCCGGCTTCGGGACCATTGGTGATGAAATTTTTGACGCCGTTGATCACATAGCTGTCGCCGTCGAGGACGGCGCGCGTCTTCTGCATCGCGGCGTCGGAGCCGGCTTGCGGCTCAGTCAGGGCGAAGCATCCGAGCCACTCGCCGGCGCACATCTTCGGCAGAAAGTGCGCGCGCTGCCCCTCGTTGCCGGTGCCCAGGATCGGCCACTGCGCGAGCGACGAATGAGCCGAGACAATCACCGCGGTCGAGGCGCATTCGACCGCCAGCTCTTCGATCACCAGCGCGTAGGCGACGTTATCGAGCCCGGCGCCGCCGTATTTTTCAGGAATGAAGACGGCGAGCATGCCGAGCGCGGCGAGTTCAGCGATTGCCGCATGCGGAAAGACATGCGTGCGGTCGATTTCGACGCCGACGCGCTCGAGTTTCTCGCGGGCGAAGCGCCGCGCAAGATCGCGCGCGCCGGATTGAGCTTCACTAAGTTCGAGGTCCATCTTAGAAGTACGCCAGCCCGGGAATCTGCCATATAAGCCGGACTGAATCTGGCGTTACTTCTATCTTAGATATTCTGCCCCGTCGATAGAATCCCGAACCCGATCACTATCGGGACCTTACACGCGTAGAACCAAAGTTATCGATGCGACCACTTGGGGTCGCGTTTTTCGACGAAGGCCTTGGTGCCCTCAGCCTTATCGGCGCTGGAGAAACTCAGACCGAAGGCGGCCTGCTCGTAGAGCAGCCCTTCGCTTTCGCTCATCGTGAACGACGCGCGCAACGCGGCCTTACACTGACGCAGGGTGAAGCCGGACTTGCTCGCGAGCTTCTCGCCGAGTTTGCGGGCTTCGGGCATCAACTGGTCGGGCGCGACGACGCGGTTCGCGAGTCCCCAGTCCAACGCGGTCTTGGCGTCGATCATGTCACCGGTCAGGATCAGCTCGCGGGCGCGCGCCTGGCCGATCCGATGGGGGAGCCGCTGCGTGCCGCCGAAGCCCGGAATCACGCCGAGATTGATCTCGGGCTGGCCGAAACGCGCTTTCTCGCTCGCGACGATCAGGTCGCAGGCGAGCGCGAGTTCGGTGCCGCCGCCGAGCGCAAAGCCGTTGACCGCGGCGATCACCGGGATCGGCAGCTCCTCGAAGGTCGCCATCACGCGATGACCGAGGCGGCAGAATTCCATGCCGTCGGTGGTAGACATGGCGGACATCGCGGCGATATCGGCGCCGGCAACGAAGGCGCGATCGCCGGCGCCGGTGACGATCAGCACGCGAATCGAGGGATCGTGGCGGACGTCGCGCAGCACGCGGGCGAGCTCCTCGACCACGGTGCGGTTGAGCGCGTTGAGGGCCTTGGGCCGGTTGACCGTCACGGTCGCGATCTCGCCCTTGTCAAAAATCAGTTCGTCCATGCCAGTCCTCATTTTTCCGCGAGTTTCTCGCGCACCATCCAGAGGCGATCGCCGCCCCAGAAAACCTCGCCGTCGATGACAAAAGTCGGTACGCCGAAAACCCCGGCGCTCTCGGCTTCATGCGTGATGCGCTCGAGCTCGGCGCGGCCTTCGCCGGCGAGAAAGTCGGGGAACGCTTCCACCGGCGCGCCGCTCTCCTTGAGTATCGCAGTAATCGCGGCGGAATCTTCGATATCGAGCTCGCGTTTCCAGAAGCGCTCGAAGGCCAGGTCGTTATACTTGTCGAAGGTGCCGCGGCGCTGCGCGTAGAGCATCCCGATCGCGACGATCGACGAATCGAAAAGTTTCTGCGGACCTTTGACGATCAGCCCTCGGCGGTTCGCGAGCCGGCGCGCGTCCATGTAGCTGTAGCGCACGCGCCGCCATTGATGCTCATTGCGGCCTTCAACCGTGCCGAGAAAATCCGGGATGTAGAGGACGCAGGGCAGCCAGGTGAACTTGATCGCGAATTCGCGTTCCAGCTCACGGACCGGGTCCACAGCCAAATAGGCGTAGGGGCTTTTGTAATCGAGATAAAAGCGGAGATCGCGAGCGGCCATGCGGCGGAGCTTACGAAGCGCGGCGCGCCTTTGCAATCGACCCGACGCCTATCCGCGGACAGTCGGGGCGCAGCGTGCAGCTCTCGCATCGCGGGGCGCGGGCGTAGCAGACGCGACGGCCGTGCAGAATCAGCCGCATCGAGAAGGGCGTCCAGTCGGAAGGCGGCAGCAGCTTCTGCAAATCCAGCTCGATCTTGTCGGGATCGCTATGGGTGGTCAGGCCGAGCCGCTTCGACAACCGCCGGACGTGGGTATCGACCACCAAGCCCGGTTGGCCGAAGACATGGCCGAGGATCACGTTCGCGGTCTTGCGGCCGACGCCCGGCAGCGTGACAAGTTCCTCCATCCGGCGCGGAATCTCGCCGCCGAAGCGCTCGAGTAGCGCGCGCGCCGCGTTTTGCAGCGAGCGGGTCTTCTGGCGAAAAAAGCCCGTTCTCACGATCAGCTCGCGGAGCTGCTTCTCCGGCGCCGCGGCCATTGCCGCGACGTCCGGAAAGCGCCGAAACAATTCCGGTGTTACCTGATTGACCCGTTCGTCGGTGCATTGGGCCGAGAGAATCGTCGCGGCCAAGCACTGCCACGGGGTCGCAAAGTCGAGGCTGATCCGCGCGTCCGGATAAAGCTCTGCGAGCGTGTTTGCCAGTCGCTCGCAGCGGACGACAGTCTCCTGGTGCGTTATCGCTTCAGAGCCGCTGGGCCTGCCACGCGGCATTTGCCTCAGCGGCCAATCGGGCAGAAGGCGGCGTCGGGAACCGAGGCTTTGGTCGTCTCGTCGAGATCGGTGTTGAAGGTTGCGTGCACGCGATTGACGAGGTTGGAGAGTCCGACCGTGAAGCAGAGCTCGACGATCTCCTCGCGCGAGAAGCGCGCCGCCAAGCGCTCGAACAATTCATTGCTCACGCGATTGGTCTTGGTCAGCACTTCCGAGTATTCGAGCACCAGCCGATCGGTTGCGTCGAAGCGCGGATTCGTCGCCGCGTTCGCCATCGCCGCCATGTCATCGTCGCTCAAACCGACGCTCCGACCGAGCGCCACGTGGGTAGGAATTCAATAATGGCAGGCGTTAGCCTGCGAGGCCCGCAGATAGGCGAGTTCGCGCAGGCGCGGATCGAGCTTGTTGTTGCCCGCATACAGCCCGTGGACAAAATTCAGCAGTCCGCCGAGAAAATGCACGTTGTTGGCGAACATTTTCATCACGTTATAAACCGGCAGACCCGATTTTTCGATCTCTTTGTAGATCGCCCGAATCTCGGGCGATGCATCCTCGGGCTCTACCAGCGGAATACGCGACATCGAAGTCCTCCATGCATCGTTGCTGAATGCTGGCGGGAGTTTAGTATCCGGCCGAATGCGAGACAACCGAGCCGCGGAAGTTAGGCATAGGTCGGCTGATTGATTTTTGAACAGATTTGGGGGATGAAGAATCCGGGATTCTTCGCGCGGCGTTCTCACGTGGCGTGGCTGGCCTGCGCATTTGGCGCTGTTGCGCAGTGCGCGTGCGAGAATGACAGAAGCGGCTTGGTGCTCGTCAAGGCGCGACGCTATCCTGCGGGAGCCAAGGGGCGGAAGATCCGGAATTTTTCGCTGCAGCACCTTCGACAGAATGACGAAAGGGCGTGGTGGTAATTGGGTAAATGATCGGGCGGGCGGCGACCTCGCGCCGCCGCCGGCCCGTTGACGCTTAGATAAAAATGGCTCTTACGGAGCGCCGCCGCCGTAGTTGTTCGGAGAGTTTTTGGTCATCGCCTCGGCGGCATTGAGCTTCTTGATAGCCTTGTCGTAGTTGCCCTTGAAGTAGGCGTCCTCGCCGGCCTTGTAAGCCTGGAGCATCTGCGCGTTGTGTTCCGAGGAGCGCCGCGCATTCCAGACCTCCGGGCCAACCCGCTTCAACGTATCCTGCGCCTGTGCCTGGGTCGCCGCGGGTTGCGCATAGACCGGCGCCAAGACGCCGCTGACGAGGACTGCCGCCAGCAGCCCGACAGATACATTCGCGATTTTCATCTCTCACCTTCCTCCCCGAGTCTTTCCTTCTTTCAGGCTGCCGACGGGCCCTTGTCATCCGAGTCAAATGCCGTCTGAGAAAAAATGAAAGGGTCGGATTCTCCCCTACACCACCGGCGACGCCCTACGTTCATCGCCTTCGTAGCATTCAAGGCGTTCAGAGTAAAGCCTGGCTGGCAAGCGTCGCAGCCTTTGATTATTCTGCCCGGCGCGGACGTCAAATCCACCTGCAAGGTCGCGCAATGAGCAACTATTTTGAAGATTTCACCGTCGGACAGAGCTTCAGGCATTGGCCCGGCCGCACGATCACCGACTTCGACGATACCTGGTTCACGCTGATGACGATGAATACGAATCCGATTCACTTTGACGCGAACTTCGCGGCGCAGAGCCAGCATGGCCAATGCCTGGTCAATGGCCTGCTGGTGATTTCACTGGTGGCCGGAATGACCGTGCGGGACTTGAGCGAGAACGCGATCGCCAACCTCGAGTATGAATCGATCCGCCACACCGCGCCGACTTTTCACGGCGATACGCTTTACGCCGAGAGCGAGATTCTCGAGCTCACGCCGTCATCGAGCAAAGCCGATCGCGGGGTAGTCTACGTCGAGACGCGCGGGGTGAATCAAAAGGGCGAGGTCGTGCTGACCCTGCGCCGGCGGGTTCTGGTGGCGCGGCGTCCGGCAGGCGGAGAGCCGCGCGCCGCCAGTGGTCGAGACCGCGCTCCCGCGCCCGCTCGCCCACAAAAAAAATCAAAAAAAATTCCGCCCGCGCGCAAAAATCATTGATTGCCGGCGAGAAATGATTATGCTGTTTTTTCCAGTCACGCGTAGCGCGCCCGCAATCTCGCGGGCGTCAACACTCAAAGGAACACTTGCATGAGGGAGCGTTAGCGTAAGAAATGGAGAACTCCAACACCGTCCGCACCGTCTATGATTTTCCCGTCGCCGGCCATCTCTGTGACGACGGCAGCGTCCGCTACGTCAAGCTCGGCCGTCGTCCCGGCCAGGCACAGCCGCAGGGTGTCTGCGCGCAGTGCCATACCGAGTTTCAGTACCAGAAGCCGCAGCGCTCGCGCGTCAGGCATGTGAGCGGCGGCGCGAGTCACTTTTAACGCTCGTCGCGCCGCGGGCAACCTGCTCGCAGCTCGCGCAATATCACATAACGTCCGTTTCTGCGCCTCCTCAGTCGGTAAGGAGCGGATAGGTTGCGGTTCAGCGCACGGACTGCGCATGCGAATCAGCTCCGGTCCGCACCGCTATTTTGCGGCCGTCGCCTGATCGCGCGCGATAATTATCTCCGGGCCCTTGTAGTACCGCGAGAATTCTCCCCCGACCAACGGGAAACTCGGGGCGGCGCTGAACCACGCATGCATCTCGGGCAGAAATGGCGCGATGACGTAATTGAGCCAGCCGAAATCGGGCCTGATGTCGGCGCGGACGATGCTGCCCGGGTAGTGCGCCCACGAGGCTTGCGGCTCGGCGAGAGCTTCGATTTTCACCAGCTTGGGACCGGGAACGCAGACGAAATAATGCATGATCGCGGGCGCGCGCTTCCCCGATTGCAGCGACGCCTGCAGGGGCAGCATGATCCCGGCCCCCGCATAAGTGTCTTTGGCAAAGACGAAGGTTTTGCTCGTGACGACCGGCTTGCCGCCGTCGTAACTGGTGCACTCGCCGCGCCCAGTCGAGAAATTAGCCTTGCTTGACATGAAGCGGGTGCCGTCGGCGTGAAAAAACTCGTGCTCATACCCGAGCATGATCGGGATCGCGCTATGCGTGTCGATCTTGTCGCGCTCGACGTCGTGCTGACCGTCGGTGTAGCGCGCCTCGCTGGTAACGATCTGGACGCTGGCGGGAGCGTCGCTAACGGCGTAATGCACCTTGCCGATGGGGGCGGCGGTGGTGGCGCTGAGGATGCGGAAGTCCGCCGTGCGAAAATCGAGCGGCGCGGCCCCGGCCCGCCGCGGCCCGAGAACCATTGCGACCGCGGCCGCCAGCAGCGCCGCCACGCACATCATTGGCGGCGGCGTAAAAATTTTGCTCATTCGCATCATGGTTGCTTCAAGGAGGTCTCGTTGGGGCGTGTGCTCGGCCACGCGGCGGTAACGCTGCACGCTTTATTCTGCAACCGTGCGGCTGCGGGCACAACTCACCACTCACCGATTGCCGCGCGCCGCCGCGTCTGGTTGATTATGATCAGCGGCCCGCGCACTTGCCGCCGCCTGAAGACGGAGAGATTCGATCATGGAGACGATTACCAATCCGCAGAGTCGGCCGATCGCGGCGCTGTGCTACCTGCTGTTCTTTGTGTCGGGACTGATTTTCCTCAACGTTGATCCCTACGACAAGGATGAATTCATCCGCTTCCACGCGCGCCAGTCGATTCTCTTCTCGATCGCGTGGCTCGCGGTTCTGATCATCTTCGGCGTCTTCATGGCGGTGCTGCCCTTTGGTATCGACCGGCTGCTGCACGCCCTTGAAGGGCTGATCAATTTGATTCTGGCAGTCTTCTGGGTCTTCCTGATGTACAAGGCTTACCGCGGCGAGCGCTATCGCATCCCGGAGCTCGCCGACTGGGCCGACGGCATGGGTTTTTAAGTTCGTCCCATTAGGCGGAGCACCGTCCGCGTTGCGCACCCGAGCAGGCGAGTTTGCGAGCTGCGTCAAGAGCCTAAAATCGGCAACGATATACTTGACTCAGTGACCTAGATATGCGACTATCTTATCATGAGCAGCGCACAAATACCCGCTACCCTTCTGGATGCGATCCGTTACTTCTCTGATTTGGATCGTTGTACGGAGATTCTCGCGGCCTCGCGTTGGCCCGATGGCGTGAAGTGCCCGACATGCGGAAGCGACAAAAATCGCTATCTGGCGAAACGTCGTATTTGGGAATGCAAGGCCAAGCATCCCAAGCGCCAATTCAGCGTGAAAGTCGGGACCGTTTTTGAAGACTCGCCTATCGGCCTCGATAAGTGGTTCACAGCCGCATGGTTAGTGGCGAATTGCAAGAATGGCGTGAGTAGCCACGAAATCGCCCGTCATTTAGGTGTGACTCAAAAGACCGCGTGGTTCATGGACCATCGCATCCGGCTAGCGATGCAGACAGGCACGTTTGAGAAAGTGGCTGGCACATTCGAGGCAGATGAGTCTTTAATCGGCGGCCTCGCTCGCTTCATGCACAAGGACAAGCGAGCGGAGAAAATAACGGGCACGGGCGGGGCCGGAAAAGCAATCGTGATGGGTCTGCTGGATCGTGAACGCGGTCAAGTCCGCCTCAAACACGTCGCGGACCGCAAGCGCCATACGCTCCAAAAAGAAATCCGCGATAATGTCCTAGAAGGATCGGAAATCTTCACAGATGCGCTTCTGTCGTATGAAGGTTTAGACCGCGAATTTGTCCACGGCTTCGTTGACCACGCCGAGCGATACGTTAACGGCAAAATCCACACGAATGGCCTTGAGAATTTCTGGAGTCTGCTGAAGCGCGGCCTCAAAGGCACATATATCAGCGTCGAACCCTTTCATCTGTTCCGCTACTTGGACGAGCAGGCTTATCGGTACAACACGCGCAAGGGTACGGACGCTGCGCGATTCGTCGGCATACTGGACGGCGTTACTGGCAAGCGGGTCACGTATCAGAAGCTGATCGGGAAAGAAGAGGCGGAAGTCGCCTGAAAGAAACGGCAGGGACGGGGAAAACGCGGAGCAGTCAGGCTTTCGCGGGTTTCTTCTTCAGCAATCGAGCCGCGCGCCACTTCGCCTCTTCAGCTTCGATTTCTTTTTTCGGTACCGCCGCGAGGCCGCGAATAAGGCGCTGAAATTTATCGAACGGCTTTTCTGACTCTTTCGGCTTGAGGCTCATTTGTCAGCCCTGAGAATCGCCGCAAGATGCTGGCAATCGTCATCGTCCAGCACGAACGACAGTACTACATCGTTTTGCTTTGCCACGATCCGGGTGTATCCGCTACCTTGACGCTCAATTAGAAGCGAGTGGACGTTAACCGGGAATTTCACAACTCCGTTCGCGATGTGCTCAGCTTTGATCGCGTGCGGGTAGGGTTCGACGATGGCTGATCCGATTACCATAAAATCTGCGCAAAGCGCTGGGAAGATTTTAACCCGCTTACGTCAGGCTTGGCAACACATCAAGCGGATCGAGCAATTAATTGCGCACGCGGACAACTTAGAGCAGCGGGTTTCGGAATTGGAAAAACGACTGGAAAGATGCCCTGGAGAAGCCTGTCCGAAATGCAGAGAGCTTACATTTGTCGCAGTCAAATCGGAGTTTGCCGGGATGGGCGAGATGCGACGGACAATGCGCTGCACGGAGTGCGGCTTCACAGAATTATGGTGGGTTGCAAGTGGTAAGGCGGTTGTTAGCAGAAAGTGAGCTCGCTCGGAATCAGGGAATCGGCGAATCGTGTAATCTGCTCTTTCCAATCAGGCGGCGGCACCCGATCCGGCGATGTCGGCTCTGGATCGAACGGCGAACTTATAATTTCTGAGATGGCGTTATCCATGATTTCTTGCAGGTCATCAGGAACAGGCACGGCTTTCATGGGGTCTGACTGCAACATGATAAAGCCATCCCAATTATAGCCGACGCCTCTCATAATTTCTGCTTGAACCTTCGCATCGAACGTTTCCCACAACACTCTGTCCAGTGGATGCTCACAATCGCTTTCGTGCCACATTAAACGACCCGTTGCCGCATCAGCGCCGATCCCTATCGCTGCGTATCCTTGCCGACTTTCGCTGGATGCGTGTCCGGGTTGGAATACCTGAAAGATAGTTGGGTCTCTCTTGGAGTCGAACCCGCATACCAAAAGTTCACAACTCCAACGGAATTGCTTTCGGTCTTCGTCGATCTCGTCGGCTAATTTTTGATGCAATGGATGCAGGGTCGATTCGCGCTCAAAAGCCAACTTCTTCGTCAGGAGCTTTGGTGTTAAGACCGTCGCTTCAAGATGCTCTTGGTAAACCTCAGTATAGACTCGGCTCACAACCTTCATCATCGAGTATTCTTGGTCTGCGTCGCGAGGATTCTTCTCTAGCTCATACGCTACGCGCATTATGATCTCATCGGCGATTGATATAGTCCCTGCGACCATAACTATCCATGATGTATTTGCCAGCCGAGACATCTTACAGATGCTCGTATCGGAAACGATGTCGCCTAGAGTGATCATCTTATCGGCAATTAGAACAATCGCCTGTCTCTCTGCTGCCATAGCTGCAACGCAAACTGTCATTGACCGCGCTTCCCTTCGCTTTCGGGAATGGTCTTTATAGTGACGCTTCTCCCGAAGTGGCCTTAACATACGCCACCTCGCGCCTTCGCGTCACGCGATCCATCCGGCCTGTCACGTCGGACCCAGTGTATCGCTTTTGAGCTACTGAGCCTAGTATATCGTTGCCCTAAAATCGGTCGAGCACCGTCTGCGGTGTGCACCCGAGCGGGCGTGTGCCTAGCCTACCTCGGCGCTCTCGATGCGGACTCCGCTGGGCTCGAAGCGCAGGATCAATTGCATTTCGGCATTCTTGAGCGTGAGTGAGTAAACGCCGGGCGCGCGCGCCACGGCGCTGACGAATTCGAGGGTCTGGCCCTCGAGCCGCTTGAGCGCCGCATTGACGCCGGCAACCGAGGCGAGGATTCCGCGGCCGCGCGGCGTCGCCTGAAACAGCGCCCACAGCGCCAGATTGGCGCCGGGGCCGTGCGTATCGCGCACACGGCCTGAGCTGAGCAGCACCTCCGCGATCGCGCCGAGCCGCTCGCTCAGCGCCTCCGGCACCTCCAACGCGGCGATTGCTGCGCGCAGGGTCGCGTATTGCGCGCGCGCCGCAGCGTCAGGGGCGGCGGCGAGAAACGCGTCGATTTGCGGCAGCAGGATGTCGCGCTGCAGCTCGTCGAGTTTCATTGCGTCCTCCTGCCGGCTGGGTTGAGCCGGCGCACCGCGGCTTAGTTAAAGTGGCGTTCGATATAGGCCAGAGCGTCGTCGAGGTCGGGCAAAATCTTGGTGCAGAAGCGCACCATCCACGGCGAACAATCCGCATAGCTCAACGGGCTGAAGGCGATGACGAACTTGCCGAGGTCGTGGCTGGCGTAAAACACCTCCATCGCGGTGCCGAGCGAGGCCTTGCAATAGTTGACCAGCAACAAATCGGCTTCGCGAACGTCTTGTAGATCGAATTCGACGATTTCGTTGGCTGAGTCGATTTCGCGGTCACGGAAGTTGCGGCGCAGCGGATCAAGCAGGATGAAACGGCCTGCCAGCCGCTCCTTGGCGCGGGTGCGCCAGTCCTTCGCCGCGGCCGTCGCGGCGTCCATGATCGGACCGCAGAGGTAGATTTTCCGCACGCTCGAAACCATCGCCGATGAGCTTAGCACAGCCACGAGCAGCCTCGCTGCAAGCCGCATCCAAAACCCCGCCGCGTGCGTATCAGAGCTCTGACGCGGTAACAGATTCCCCTTAACCGTCCAAGCGGATAAAAGTTTAAGGCAGCATTAATTTTTGGTTGAGATGGCGACGACCCTGCAAACTCCATTTGAGCCGCCCACGCAAATCGGCTCGGCGCCTGCGAAGCCTTCCCTCGAAGGCCGCGCCCTGACGAAACGTTATGGCGGCCGCGCCGTCGTCGACAATGTTGACGTGCGCGTCGGGCCGGGCGAGATCGTCGGGCTGCTCGGGCCTAACGGCGCCGGCAAAACCACGACCTTTTACATGCTGGTCGGGCTACTCAAGCCCGACGACGGGCGTATCACCCTTGGCGGCGACGACATCACCGGCCTCCCGCTCTATCAGCGCGCCCGCCGCGGTATCAGCTACCTGCCGCAAGAGCCGTCGGTCTTCCGCAAGCTGACAGTGGAGCAGAATCTGCTGGCAGTGCTCGAGACCCTGCCGTTGACCGAGGAGGAGCGGCAGGCGCGGCTGCAATCGATGCTCGAGGAGCTCGATATCGCGCGGCTCGCCAAGTCCTCAGCCGGAGTGCTCTCCGGCGGCGAGCGGCGCAAGGTCGAGATTACGCGCGCGCTCGTGCTCGATCCGATGTTCCTCTGCCTCGACGAACCCTTCGCGGGCATCGATCCGATTACGGTGATGGAAATCCAGCGCATCATCACCTATCTGAAGAACCGCGGCATCGGCATCCTGATGTCCGATCACAACGTGCAGGAGACGCTATCGATCATCGACCGCGCCTACGTCATCCACGCGGGCAAGATTCTCGTGCAGGGCGGACCGCGGGAGATTGTCGATAACGACCGGGTGCGCGAAGTCTTCCTTGGCGAACGCTTTCGATTGCGCTAATTTTAGCCTGAGAAGGTGATCTGAATCTACATCAGGTGGAATTCGCCTATGTGGGTTGCCGTGTGGTTGGCTGTCGGTGGAGTGGCGGGGGTTATCTTCGCGCGCGCTGCATATACTTTCAGATGGGGCACTAAGGCTGTCCTCGGCTATGCCCTGATTACTGCTTCTTTGGTCTACCTGCCGTTCGGAATCTATTACGGCCGCCCGCTGCCATGGCTCGCCTGCGAAACGCTCGGCATCGCGGTATATGTAGTGATCGCCTTTCTCGGGATGCGCGGTTCGGGCTGGTGGCTCGTCATTGGCTGGGCTACGCATCCTTTCTGGAACATCACACTCCATCATTTGGGCTTGGGCGCAGGCGTCGGGCCTTATTGGCTGACGGTTTTTTCGTCCGCCTTCGACCTGATGGTCGCGGCCATGATCATCGCGTACGACGGCTTCTCCTTCGCGCCAACCGCGAGTTAGCGCCGGCTCGCGAATCACTAAAAGATAGTCAGAAAGAATAGAGCGGCGCTGCCAAGTCCGACCAGCAGCGAGCAGACCCAGACCAAGCTGATCCGCGTCAAGGCCGCCACTGCGCCGAGCGCGATCGCGACCTGGAACAGCGCGACACTGTCGGCGAAGCGGTGATGTTGATGTAGTAGATGCTCGGCCTGCGCGGATCTGGTGTCGCGCGCCGCCTCTTTCTCATGCGCAAACCGCGCGAGTTCAGCCTGTTCCCGCGCGTAGCGGTCGCGTTCCTCGGCGAGGTCGGGTGGCGGCTGCTTGCCGGCGGCGAGCCACGTTGCCTCGATCGCCGACTGAATCGTGCCCTTGATCCCTTTTGCTTGATAGGCTGCCCACTGGTCGGAGGCCTCGGATTCCAGTTGAGTGGCTTCGGTCTTCAGCACCAGCGCCTCGTTAACGGTCCCGCCCGCATAGAGCGCAGCGACCGCCGCCAGCGCGGCTAGCAACGCCGTGCTGAGCGCGATCGCCCGCAGCAGACTGCGGCCCTCGGCCTCCTCGCGCCGTTCTTCCAGTTCGGCGTTTTCGACTTCCGGTTCCTCTGGCACCGCTATTTCCCCTGCTGATCGATTCTATTCACAGAATCGCCCGATTCGAGTGCGATGGAAAGCGTCTGCGCGCGCGGCTATCGTGAGGGCGGAGAGTCGTCAGCGCGGTTTGCAGTGTCGCAAACGCCAACGGCTCGTCAGGGATCAATCTTCGCAAACGAATGGCGGCGGGATGAACGCAATGAACAACAAAAACAGTTTTGGCGCGCGCACCACCCTGTCGGTTGGCGGCAACGATTACACGGTTTACTCACTTGATGCCCTGACCAAGCGCGGCTTTGATCTCAGCCGTCTGCCGTTTTCGATCAAGGTGATGATCGAAAATGTTCTGCGGCGCGAGGATGGAGCGATCGTGACGGCGGCTCATGTCGAGGCGCTCGCGCGCTGGGCTGAGACTCGCGGCCGCGGCGAGCAGGAGTTCTCCTTCATGCCGGCGCGCGTACTGCTGCAGGATTTCACCGGCGTGCCAGTGGTGGCCGACCTCGCCGTGATGCGCGACGCGATCCGCAAGCTTGGCGGCGACCCGAAGCGCATCAATCCCCTTCAACCCGCCGATCTCGTGATCGATCATTCGGTGCAGGTCGACTCATACGGCGCGGCGTCGTCGTTCGCGACCAATGCCGGGCTCGAATTCGAGCGCAACCAGGAGCGCTATCAGTTTCTGCGCTGGGGCCAGCGCGCTTTCGACAATTTTCGCGTCGTGCCGCCCGACACCGGCATTGTTCATCAGGTGAATCTCGAATATCTCGCACCGGTGGTCTTTACCTCGCAGAGCGGCGAGGTCTACCCCGACACGGTCTTCGGCACGGACTCGCATACCACGATGGTCAACGGGCTCGGCGTCGTGGGATGGGGTGTCGGCGGCATCGAGGCGGAGGCGGCGATGCTCGGGCGCTCGACCCCGATGCTGATTCCTGAGGTCATCGGATTCCGCCTTACCGGCAGTCTGCGGGCGGGCGCGACCGCAACGGATCTGGTCTTGACGGCGACGCAGATGCTGCGCAAGAAGGGCGTCGTCAACAAGTTCGTCGAGTATTTTGGCCCTGGGATCGCGAGTCTCAGCGTGGCCGATCGCGCCACGCTGGCCAACATGTCGCCGGAGTACGGCGCGACGATCGGTTTTTTTCCGGTGGACGATCAGACGTTGGCTTATCTGCGAACCTCGGGCCGCGAGGAAGATCACGTTAAGCTGATCGAGGCCTACTGCAAGCATCAGGGACTCTTCCGCACCGCGGCGTCGCCCGAGCCGGTCTTCACCGATACGCTCGAACTCGATCTCGGCGCGGTCGAGCCCAGCCTCGCCGGACCGCGCCGCCCGCAGGATCGCGTGCCGGTCAGCGCGGCCAGGAGCGGCTTTCGGCAGGAACTGGTGAAGGAGCTCGGCGATCACGGCAGTGGTCTCGACCCGAAAGTCGTTGAGCGCTGGCTGAACGAGGGCGGCAGTCCCACGATGGCGCCGCACGAGCGGGATGCGCTGGCGGAGCTGGGCGCGCTCGGCCATCGCGTGACGGTTGAGATGGGTGCGGAAAAATTTCCGCTGGGTCACGGTGCGCTGGTGATTGCAGCGATAACCAGTTGCACCAACACCTCGAATCCGTCGGTGATGATCGCGGCGGGTCTGCTGGCGAAAAAGGCCGTCGCGCGCGGCCTGACCGTCAAGCCGTGGGTCAAGACCAGCCTCGCGCCCGGCTCGAAAGTCGTCACGGCTTACTTGCGCCGCGCCGGATTATTGAGCTATCTCGAACAACTCCATTTCAATGTTGTCGGTTATGGCTGCACGACCTGCATCGGCAACAGTGGGCCGGTCGCGGAGCCGATCGTCGCCGCGGTCAAGCAGGGTAATCTGGTGGCGGCGGCAATTCTGAGCGGTAATCGCAACTTCGAGGGACGGATCAATCCGGTCGTGCGCTTCAACTACCTCGCGTCGCCGCCACTGGTCGTCGCCTATGCGATCGCCGGCACGATCGACTTCGATCCGAATATCGAGCCGCTGGGGCGCGACGGCAGCGGCGCGCCGGTCTACCTGCGGGAGATTTGGCCGACGGCGGCGGAGGTTGACGCCGCCGCCGCGAGCGCGATTGATCCCGCCATGTTCCGCGAAGAATATGGCCGGGTTTTCGATGGCGACAGCCATTGGCAGAGTCTGAAGATTCCCGAGGGCGAGCTCTTTCGCTGGGACGATAAATCAACTTACGTGAAAGCGCCGCCGTTCTTCGACGGGATGGCGCTGACGCCGCCGCCGTTCGGCGATATCACGGGCGCGCGCGTGCTCGCGATGCTCGGCGACAGCGTCACGACCGATCACATTTCACCGGCCGGATCGATCGCGGCCGACGGCCCGGCGGGCAAGTATCTGATCGGGCTTGGGGTTGCGCCGAAGGACTTCAATTCCTACGGCGCGCGGCGCGGCAATCACGAAGTGATGGTGCGCGGGACCTTCGCCAATATCCGGCTCAAGAACCTGCTGGTGCCGGGCGTCGAAGGCGGCGTCACGGTTTCGCTGCCCGACGGCGCGCGCACGACGATCTTCGAAGCCTCCGAGCGTTATCAACGCGAGCGGGTGCCGCTGCTGGTGATTGCGGGCAAGGAGTACGGTTCCGGCTCCTCGCGCGACTGGGCGGCCAAAGGTACGCAGTTGCTCGGGGTCCGCGCGGTGATCGCGGAGAGCTTCGAGCGCATCCATCGCAGCAACCTGGTCGGGATGGGGGTGCTCGCGCTGCAGTTCAAGGAGGGGGAGAGCCGTGCGAGCTTGGGGCTCACGGGGCGCGAAGTTTATTCGATCAGCGGGATGGCGGCCGGGCTCAAGCCGCGCCAGATGCTCAAGGTGCACGCCGAGGAGAATGGCGCGGTCAAGGAGTTCGAGGTGCTGGCGCGGATCGACACCCCCGAGGATGTCGAGTATCTCAGGCACGGCGGCGTGCTGCCCTACGTGTTGCGCGAAATGCTGCGCGCTTAAAGCCGTTGCATTATATCTCCTATTGCTTGTCGGGGGTTGCTGATATTTGCACGATGTGGACCTCCAAATGATGTGACATCAAAGGGAGCAGACTCCCGATGCACTGCTCAAAGTGCGGCTCGGAGAATCCGGTCGAAAACAATTTCTGCGTCCGCTGCGGAAATTCCTTGATTCGTCGCTGTTCGAAATGCGGCACCGAGAACTCGCCGACCTCGAACTTCTGCGGCAAATGCGGCGCGGCGCTGAGTGAGGTAGCGGGCCCTGCCGTCGCCGCGATCCCGCCTGTTCAGACGCCCGAGATCGGCGGGGAGAGGCGGCATCTGACGATTCTGTTCTGCGATCTGGTGGGCTCGGTCACGCTGACGGCGCAGCTCGATCCCGAGGAGTGGCGCGCGACGGTGGCGGGCTATCAGCGCGCGGCGGCCGAGGCGATTACGCGCTTCGGCGGTGAGGTCGTCCGTTACGTCGGCGACGGCATCATGGCCTTCTTCGGCTACCCGGTGGCGCACGACAATGACGCCGAGCGGGCGGCGCGCGCCGGGCTCGCAATCCTCGAGGCGATCGCGCAACTCAACGAGCAGCCCGCTCACGTCAAGTTGGCGGTCAGGATCGGGATCGATTCGGGCCGCGTGGTGGTCGGCGCGGGCACGGGCAATGCGGTGGATGCGTTCGGCGATACCGCCAATATCGCGGCGCGCGTGCAGGCCGCAGCCGAACCGGACACCGTAGTGGTTACCGGCGAAACTCATCGCCTGATCTCGGGGCTGTTCGTCGTCGAGGACCGCGGCGCGCAGACGCTCAAGGGCATCGAGCGGCCGGTCCAGCTCTATCGCGTCGTGCGGCCGAGCGGGATGCAGGGGCGCTTCAAAGCCGCGGCTGCGGCCGGCGGTCTGACCCCGTTTGTTGGGCGCGACGATGAGCTGCGCACGCTGCTGAGCCGCTGGGCGCGCGCGGCCGAGGGCGAGGGGCAGGTCGTCACGATTATCGGCGAGCCGGGCATCGGCAAGTCGCGGCTGGTGCAGGAATTTCGCGAGCGGATCGCCGCCGACCGCCATACCTGGCTCGAAGGTTCGACCGCGGCCTTCTTTCAGAATACGCCCTTCTATGCGACGGCCGAGATGCTGCGGGATAGCTTCCATTGGCGCAGCAACCAGAACAATGAGCGGCGGCTGGCGGCACTCGAGGCTTCGCTCAAAGCCACCGGCGTCGAGATCGAGGGCGCCGTACCGTTGATTGCGTCGCTGCTGGAGCTGCCGTTCGGCGACAAGTACCCGCCGTTGAGCATGCCGCCCGATCAACAGCGCAAGCGGCTCTTGGCGACGCTGGTCGCCTGGACGATGGGCGCGGCGAAGGCGCAGCCGCTGGTGATCGCGACTGAGGACCTGCACTGGGCGGATCCCTCGACGCTGGAAGTGACGCAGTTGCTGGTCGAGCAGGGAGCGACCGCGCCACTGATGCTGATCTACACGGCGCGGCCGGAGTTTCGCGCGCCGTGGTCGATGCGCGCGCATCATACGCAGCTCACGCTCAACCGGCTCGGCGCACGCGACATCCGCACGATCGTCGCGCAGGTGGCGGCGAGCAAGGCGCTCTCGGCTGAGACCGTCGCGGCGGTGGTCGAGCGCACCGGCGGCGTGCCGCTGTTCGTCGAGGAACTGACGCGGGCGCTGCTCGAAAGTGGCGGCGGCGATGCGATCCGCCAGATACCCGCAACGCTGCATGACTCGCTGATGGCTCGGCTCGATCGCTTAGGTCCGGCCAAGGAAGTCGCGCAGGTCGGCGCGGTGCTCGGCCGCGAGTTTTCCTACGAGCTGCTCCACGCGGTCCATCGAGTGCCCGAGCCGGAGCTGCAAGCAGCGCTGGGCGAGTTGGCCGAGGCCGAATTGCTCTATGTCCAAGGCCTCGCGCCCAACGCGAATTACCGGTTCAAACATGCGCTGATCCGCGACGCCGCTTACGAAGCTTTACTCAAGAGCCGCCGCAAAGAGCTGCATCTCAGCGTCGCCCGCACCATCGATGAGCAGTTCCCCGTCATCAAGGAGTCGCATCCTGAAGTCCTCGCGCGCCATTGGACCGAGGCGGGCGAAACCGACCCGGCAATCGCCGCCTGGAAAAAAGCGGGTGAGCGCGCCGTTGAGCGCCGCGCTTACCGTGAGGCCGAGCAGCATTACCGCGAGGCGCTAGCGCTTCTCAATACGTTGCCGGAATCCGGCGAGCGCGACAGCCGCGAACTGACTCTGCAGTTGGCTTTGGGCAACGTGATGGTAGGGACGCGCGGATGGACGGCGGCTGATACGGGCGAGGCCTATGCAAGAGCCCGGATCTTGGCCGAGCGGAGCGATGGCACAGAATCGCTCCAAGTATTCACTGGCCTTTGGAGCTCGGCGAATCTACGGGGCGAGCTACGATCGGCGCTTGCCTTGGCCGACCAGATGTTCGCGATCGCGCGCAACATCGAGAACCCAGCGGCGCTGGCGGCGGCGCGTAGCGCCCAAGGCTACAGCCACTATCTGCTCGGCGATCTTGTTGGCGCTCGCCAATACCTTTTCGAAGCGATCGAGTATCGCCGAAGCGGCTCTCAAAGCGGCACTAATAGCCCCCGCCCCGGGGGCGACCCGCTTCTTTTCGCAGGACAGAATGAATGGCAGCTCGGCTACGCAGATCACGCTCTGGGGCACATGGAACGCGCCCTTTTGCAGACGCGCACTGCCAACAATCCCTTCGCGCTGGGTTTCACGCTTTGGTTTGTGGCTAGTCTCCACAGTCTCCGCGGCGAGTTTAAGCGCGCGCGGGAGGCTAATGACGAATCGTTAAGGTTCGGCGCCGCCTCTGGATTCCCCCTGTTGAAGACGCTCGGGAAAGTTCTCGACGCCTGGGTACGAGCCCAAATGGGAGAAACTAGCGGTACTGTCGATCAGATTCGCGAAGGGCTTGCGGAGCTCGACGCGATGAAGTTCTATGCCACTCGTGCCAAGTACCTGGGATACCTCTGCGAAGCCCAAGCCCTTGCAGGGGTTATTGATGATGCTCTTCTCACTGCGGAACAAGCACTGCAGGTTAATCCCGATGAGTTGATCTACCGTTCTGAAACCCTCCGTCTGCGCGGCGAGCTGCGGCTCAGGCGGGGAGACGCAGAAAAGGCCGTGAGTGATTTCCGCGCAGCGATCGCGCAAGCGCAAACGACGAGTGCTAAGGCCTGGGAGCTGCGCGCGACGATGAGTCTCGGGCGGCTGCTCAAATCGCAAGGCCGTCGCAGCGAGGCGCGCGCGATGCTCGCGGAGATTTACAACTGGTTCACCGAGGGCTTCGACACGCTCGATCTCAAAGAAGCGAAGGCCCTGCTCGATACGCTTCAGTGAGGCCACCGCGCGGGTAATCCTTGGAGGGCTATCGCCAAGGCGTCAGCTTGCGGCCGGGATGGCTACCGGTGTGCCGGCTTTGCGGCCGGTGTAACGCGAGAGCAGGCGCACAACCCCGGGGGTGACGTTGGCGATCGCCTCGGGCCGGTAGCCGGCCGCCGCCGGACCGCGCGCCCGCATGATCCCGAAGGTCGAGAGCCGCAACAGCGCAGCAACAGCCTGGCAGTAGCGGAAGCGCTCCCACTCCATCGGGGCGAGCGCCTGGTAGAGCGGGAGATAGAGCGCGGTGAAGAGCGCGCGCAGCGCGTTGCCGGCGGCATTATCGCGCATCCAGCGCGGATGGTCCATCGCGCTCGAAGCCAAAATCACGGAGGTGGTGGCGGCGCACAGATGACGATCGCCGTGATCGGCGCTGACCCAATCGATGACGCCGGTTACGCGCAAACCCTGCACGACGACGTTCTGCGGATGATAGTCCATGTGGACGATCGCATCCGGCGCCGTGCGAAAGCGCCCGGCCTGCTCCCGCAGGAGGATGAGCGCGTCGCGCAGACCCGGGAGCGGTCCGCATTCGATGCGCTGCGCGACGACTTCGAGCAGCCGATCGAGCAGCGCACCACCGTGTGCGCAATGGTCGGCGAGGTAGGCCGGTGCGATGTTTCGCGGATCGAAGCCGTTGCGCGCCAACCGATGGAGTTGCGCTTGCGCCCGCACAAAGCCGACGAAGCCCATCGAGAAGGTTTTGAAGGCCTGCGGGAAGTTGCCCGACGCGAACAACGGCCCACCGCGGGCGCGCTCCATGATCAGAAAGGGCGCGCCCAGAGGAGCGCGTTCGGGCTCGAATAACAGAGGCTTCGGCACTGGATAGTCTGCCGTCGCGAGGGCCGCCATAGTGCGGGCCTCGCGAATCCCCTTGGCGTCTGCGTCGGGACCGTCGTAGGAGCGCAAGACCAGCGGTTGGCCGACTTCGGCGCCTGGCAGCCGCGATGAGCGGCCGGCAAGGACGAACTCAAAGACCGTGGTTTCCCATCCGCTGGCGAGGACGGCCAAGCGGGCCACCGGGGCGTCGAGACAGACGCCGAGACGGCGGCTGACGGCGGCGGCGTCGGGCACGCGTTCTACTGTTGGGTCACAGGTTGGCCGGAATCGCCGGGCAGCGATGCGCCGGTCGGATCGGAGCGCGTCTGCAGGCGCTCCGGCGCCATCCCGGGGGTCGCTGAGTGCTCGTCGTAGGCATTCTGCAAGGTTGACGAGAGCAGCGGCCCGCTGGTGTTGGTGACGTCGATTGCGACATCCACCGAAAGGCCCACGCGCAGCGGCTTGTCGGCGGGCGCGGGCTGATTGAGGACGATTTTGACCGGGACGCGCTGCACCACCTTGACCCAGTTACCGGTCGCGTTCTCCGGCGGCAGCAGGGCGAAGGCCGCGCCGGTACCGACACTGATCGAATCGACGTGGCCCTGGTAAACATAGCCCGGGTAGATGTCGGCCTCGATGCGGACGGGCTGGCCGACGCGGACGTCGGTGAGCTGGGTCTCCTTGTAGTTGGCGGTGACATACAGGCGATCGACCGGGACGATCGCGAGCAGCGGCTCGCCCGGCTGGATGCGGTTGCCGACATGCACGCTCTTGCGGGTGATGATGCCGCCGAGCGGCGCGCGAATTTCAGTGTAGCCGAGGTCGAGCCGGGCCATGTTGAGCGCGGCGCGGGCCTGCAGGACGATCGGACGCTCGTAGCGCGCAGAATCCTCGGCGTTGCCGCCGAGCGCGGCGCGGGCCTGCTCGACCTGATGCTCGGCGAGGGCGCGATCGGCGACGGCGACGCGCATCGCGGTCTCTGCCTGATCGTAATATTCGCGCGAAACCACACCTTCCGCGCTGAGTTTGCGCGCGCGGTCGTAATCGATCTGCGCCTGATGCAACTGCGAGCCGGCCAGATTGAGGCCCGCCTGCGCCGCGTCAAGCTGGGCAAACAACTGATCGACCGACTGTTGCGCACGCTCGAGCTGGGCCTGGGCCTCGGCGACGCGCATCTGGTAGTCCTCGGGATCGAGCGTCAGCAGCAACTGCCCGCCGTTGACCTTCCAGTTGTCCTCAACAAAGAGCCGCGTGACGGTGCCCGAAATTCGCGAGGAGAGCAGCGCCACCGTTCCGTCGACGTAGGCGTCGTCGGTGGAAACGTGGCTTGCCAGATACTTGTAATAGCGCCAGCCCGGTACGATGGCGGCGATCAGAACGATCACCAGAACAATAAGCAAAACTCTACGCAATGCAGGCTTCTTCCACTTTCCGCCGCGGACCGCGCGACGATGCTTGCCGCGGCCTCTGGTCGGGTTACGGAACCGTGTTGCCGCTAGTTATGACGATCGCGATGCACCCTGTCAAACTATCGCGAGGATGCGCTCAGCGGCGAACAGACGGCTCAGTTGACTTTGACAATTTGCGAGCCGCCGCCGGCGGCGTGCGAGACCAGCTTGCCGTTGAAGAAGAGATCGATGTCGAGCGGCCCGATGTCCTGGACCAGGTTGAAAATGCCGTCAACGTGGCCGCTCTGGGAGCCGCCATTAGGCGAATCCTGCAGAATCACCGTGGTCACGCGCGATTGCAGGGCGAAGGCGGTGGTCGAATCTTCAATGACCGCGTTGAAAACCGCGGTAGCCGGTCCCTTGACGTAATAGCGGACGTCGGGACTGGCCTTGGGCGCCAAGGCGGGCAGTTTCTGGTTGATCCCGCCTACAACCGTGCCGTAGTTAGCAAAGGTTGAGGCGACGTCCGCGACGCCGAAGCCGGAGAGTATCTCGACGCTCAGCAGCCGCGAGTCGTTGGTCGTTTTGGTGGCGACGATACGCGAAGCACCGGGGGCGCCGGCGCCGGGACTCGGAATATTGACGATGATGATATTGAGCGGGACAACGCCGTTCAGGGTCCACGAAGAGCGCGTATCGGAGATGGTCGCGACGAAGGGCGTGCCGATGCTGCCGACGAGGCGATAAACGGTCTGCGCGGAGACCGGCGGCGTGTTGCCCGGCAAGGTCGCGTCGACGGTGCCGAAGCCGTTGCAGCCGGGCGCCGCCAGGCCGATAAGGGCCAGAAGCGCGAGCGCGCCGGCGCGCCTGAAGGTCAAGTAAGTTCGGTTGCGCATCGCGATGGCTTTATAAAGGCGGCAACGACCCGGTGCCCTGACAAAGCAGGCAGACCTTGCCGTTGCTGCTGCCGGAGAAATCGCTGCAGATGCCCTGACACGGGGGCGGCGTCGGGGTGGTCATCGGCGTCGCGATGGTGGTCGGACCGACGAGCGTGACGCTGGTCGAGGCTTCAGCAATCGGCGTTCCGGTCGGCTGGGACTCGACATGAGTTACCGTATAGGAATCCGCTGGGGCGCAGATCGCGAAGCCGCCGCCGCCCTGCTGGCCGTTGGGGACGACCGTGGTGGTCATCAGATCGACGTTGTTGCCGTTGCCAGCCGCTTTCGAGACGAGGATCTGCGTGTTCTGGTCGGGGTCGACGACGCTGCCGGCGACGCTGCCATGGCCGACGCAGGTGACGGCCGGCAGCAGCGCGGCCGGCGCCGGCGGCGCGCTCGTCGCGCTCTGACAGTAGGCCGGAGGCGCGATGTTGCTCAGCACGGCAATGCTATGGCCGGTGTTACTTTGCGGCACCGCCCCGAACAGGTCCTGCACCGACGCGAAGACGTCATAGCCGGTCGGCGCGCCGATGAAGACCGGAGTGGGTGAGGCTGTCGGCGTCGCAGCCGCCCTGGCGTCCGCGTCGGCGACGGCGTTGGCATCGGCGACCGGGCTGACGTCGGGACTGACAACCACCCCGGAGGGGAACGGCGGGGCGGCCGGGACAAAGATCGGCATCGGGTTACTGTTGCTGGTCGAGCCCACCGGGATCGTCACCAGGCCGGCGCCTACACCGTTGAAGGTGCCGGTATCCTCGATCGTGACGAGCAGGTTATAGGGCGAGGTCGCGGCGGCGACGGTCGAGTTCGCAGTCACATCGATCTCGCCGTGCGGCAGACTGAAATTGCAATCCGTCTGGTTTTTCTTGAAGCCGGAACCGGGACAACCCAAGGTGCCGCCCTTGGCGGTTACGACCCCTAGAATTTCCGTGTTGTAACCGGAGGCGCTGGCTTTGAGGGCGTATTGCCCTTTCGGGAATTGCGGGATGCTCTTGAACGGCGAAGCCTGCGCGCCATTGCCGGGCAAGGGGAAGGCGCCGGTATCGTCGGTCGAGGCGGTGGCGATCACCACGCAAGTAGACGGAATCGCCGGCGGATTGCCGACGAGGCTGCAATCGATCCTGGTGCCATCGAGGCCCGTGTTGCCGTACAGTTCGAGGGTTGCGCCGCCGATGGTCGCGCCGGTGCAGGCGTCGAAAACCGTTCCGGTCAGCCCCTGATGGGGCTGGTTGACGAGGGTGAAGTTGATCGGCAGATTCGGGCTGTTTGAGGTGCCGCCGCTAAATGGGGTGCCGCCATTGCATACGGAAACGCCCTGATCGACGTCGAGCGATTTACCGGAGGTCGAGACGTAGAAATCGTAGGTGCCGAAGAAGGTCCCGGTTCCCGAAGGGCATTTGGGGGCGACCGCGTCGGCGTTGGAATTCGGTACCGGCAGGATCATCGACCAGTCGCCGTTCTTATCGACGCCGACGCTCGAAATGATCGTGCCGGTGTTGGGCAACTCCGCGATGACCATCGTTTTGCTGGTGGAGCCGATCACTTTGCCGCCGATGAAGCCGGCGAAACTGCCCAAAGTCGTGTTGAACAACGGCGGCGGGCAGGTCCCCGCAGGGCCACTGTTGGGCACCACGCAGATGGAAGGGGTGACCTGCACTTGCTGAGTGGACAAGCTCGGCCCAGGTCCCAGCTGCGCGCTGATGTTGATGACGAGCTGCTGCGTGGTCTTGCGGGTCACCGTAAGGCTGGGGACTGGGGTGCGGATCGTGGAAACGGTTGGGGCCAATACCAGTGGATACGAAATACAACCCTCGCCGGTCTGGGAGCCGACGTTGCAGGGCGGCGTAACAAAACCGGGGGTAGCCGGGTCGAGCACCAACTCAACCTGGCCGTAAGATTCGCCGCGGATTTTGCCGGTGTTGAAGATCGTCAGGCTGTTGAGCAGGCCCATGTTGATCTGAATCTCGCTGCGGCCCTGGCCTACGTTGACCGCGGTGCCATTGGGGCCGAAGCTGCCGCCGAAACTGAGGGAAGGATTGCTGCTGCCGACGGTGCCGCCTGCCGGCACCGCAATCGTTTGCCAGCTCGGATCGCCGTCGCTGATGCCGAGATTGTTGCTCGGATTGAGCCGCACAGAGACGACGTTGAGCTGGACCGTGGGATTGGAGAAGAAGCCGCTGGTCGTCGAGACCGCGCCGGTGAAAAGAATCTGCAGGAAGCCCTTGCCGTTCGAACCGGCCTCGGGCGCGCCGATCCCGATAAGCAGGATCGCCACGATTATCAGAGTCGGGACCAACAGCACCGCCGCCGCCCATCGCGAGCTTAGTTGCTTCACGCTTTAACCACGCCGGACTAATTTGAGGTCAGCCGTTTGGGATAACCTAACCAGCCGGCCAAGGCAAGACACCAGCCACGAGCGGAGCCGGGGGCGGCGGAGTCCGCGACGCGCGGCCGGATAAAGTTGCCGCGGAGCGAGCAGGCGAGTTCTCGACCAACGCCGCGCGCGCGGACCCGCCCGCCCCTGTGTTAGCTACGCGCGGCCGCCACGCGTAGCTAGTGGGCACTTGACTAGGCCGCCTCGGGCTTCGGACAATCGAAGGAGGATGACGACTGCAATTCGCCGTGGATGGAGAGCGCTCGCGATCGCCGCGGGCATCGTGCTGTGGTTGAGTGGTGCGGCGTCGAACGGCGCCGCGGGTGACCTTCAGGTGACGGTGGGAAATCCGGGCCTCGCGCATTTTGATTCGGACGGCGGCGTCGAGCTGGATTTTGGCCTGACCGATCAATCCGGGCAGCCGGTCGGCAACCTGACCAAGGACAACGTGCAGGTGCTTGAGGACGGAGTGCCGGGCAAAATTCTCTACTTTCACGGTGTCGGCCAAGGCCGCCCGGTGGACATCGTTTTCGTGCTCGACGTGACCGAGTCGATGCAGCCCTACATCGACGCGGTCAAGCAGAACATCACGAATTTCGCCGAGGAGCTGAAGAACAACAATCGCGACTTCCGGCTGGGTCTCGTGACCTTCGAGGACTACGTCATCTCGCAGTATCCTGATTGCAACTGCGAATATCGCAGCGCGCTGACCACCGACGTGCAGAAATTCATCGGCTGGGTCGGCGCGCTGCACGCGGGCGGTGGCGGCGACATTCCCGAGGATCAACTCGACGGCCTTGCCTATGCGGCGACGCTGCCCTTCCGTCCGGAGGCGCAGGCGATCGTGATCCTGATCACCGACGCGCCGCCGCACGTCGCCGGCGACGGCCCCGATCGCGAGGGCGACACGGCCTATCAGCAGCATCATCCGGATGTGAACGCGGACGTGACGGAACAGACCGGGGCGAAGGTCGCGGCGCTCTATGAGAAAGACGGCCTGACCCTGTATGCGGTCGCGCCGCCGCCCTTCATCGCGCCGGAGTACGCCAACGTCGTGCAGGCGACGCACGGGCGGCTGTACAATATCGTAACCGAGCAGAGCCGCTTTCCGGAGCTGGTCAACGAGATCGGACACTCGATCGCGACCGAATACTCGCTTACCTACCTGACGCCGCGGCCAATCGAAGACGGCACCACCCGCGCCGTGCAACTACGGATTAACTACAACGGCGAGAGCGGCGCCGCCGACACTTCTTACCAGGTGAAGGGAATCGGCGGGGCGGCGATCAATGAGCCGGTGGCGGGGAACGGCGCATCGGGCGAGAGCGCGCCGCGGTTCGCGCAGGTTGCCTTTTCATGGTGGAACGGCGTCATCCCGCTGATCGCACTGCTGGGGCTCGTGACGCTCTCGCGGATGCGCTTCGGGGTCTCGGCGGAGGAGTTGAAGGCGATCGTCGAAGCGCAGAGCAAGGCCCCCGCGCCGAACCTCGCAGCGGCGGCCCGTCAGGTAGCGGAGCGGGCGCGCGCGGTGGCGACGCCGTCGGCGCCCGCGGCCAGGCCCTCCGCTCCTCCGGCCCCGCGCGTGATGACGCCGGTGACGATCAGCGGGGCGGGGGCGCCGCACGAAGCCCGTCTCACCACCGTCGATCGGCTCGACTCGATTCCCGCCGAATACGCGCTGCTCAAGCCCGAGGTCGCGGTCGGCCGCGGCGAGGACAATGACATCGTGATCCCGCACGCCAGCGTCTCGCGCAATCACGCGCGGCTGGTGCGCCGCGACGGCGCCTTCGAGTTGATCGACCTGAACTCGACCAATGGCAGCTACGTCAACGGCCAGACGGTGCAGGGTTCGGCGCGCATCGCGAGCGGCAGCGAGGTGCGCTTCGGCGACATCCGGTTCAACCTGCGCTTCTGAGATCGGCCGCGCGGCTGCGCGGATTTAATCGGAATTTCAGAAAGAGCTGCGTTGTCACAGCGCGCCGGCGTAGTGTATCCTCTTAGGCTCTTCAAAAAGCGGAAAGTGCGCGAAGCAACGTCGCCAATGGAACTTCGATGAAAAAACTGACCGGCGCCCAGATCATAATCGAAAGCCTCATCGCTGAGGGCGCCGACGTTATTTTCGGCTATCCGGGCGGCGCGATTCTACCGACCTACGACGCGCTGCTCGACTCGAAGCTGCGTCATGTCCTCGTACGTCACGAGCAGGGCGCGACGCACATGGCCGAAGGCTATGCGCGCGTCAGCGGACGGCCGGGTGTGGTGATCGTAACGTCGGGTCCGGGGGCGACCAATGCCGTCACCGGGATCGCCGACGCCTACATGGATTCGACCCCGCTGGTGGTGATCTCCGGTCAGGTCGGTACGGCGCTGATCGGCAACGACGCTTTTCAGGAGGTGGACTTCGTCGGTATCACGCGTCCCTGCACCAAGCACAACTACCTCGTAAAGGACGTTAAGGATCTCGGGCGCGCGGTCAAAGAGGCTTTCTATATCGCGGGCAGCGGTCGTCCCGGCCCGGTGGTAGTCGATGTACCGAAGGATGTCCAGCAGGCGCTGTGTGAGTTCGAGCCTACTGAACCGGTCGAGCGGCGCGGTTACAAGCCGACCATGAAGGGTAATCCGCGCCAGATCGAGCGCGCGATCGAGGCGATCGAGCAGAGCGAAAAACCGCTCTTCTACGTAGGCGGCGGCGTGCAGTGGTCAGGCGCGGCGCCGGAGCTCGCCCAGTTGGTGCGCGGCCTCGGCATCCCGACCACGGAAACCCTGATGGGCCTCGGCTCCTTTCCGGCGTCCGACCCGCTCTGCCTCGGGATGCTCGGGATGCACGGCTCCTACGGCACCAACAACGCCGTCTGCAACACCGATTGCCTGATCGCGGTGGGCGCGCGTTTCGACGATCGCGTCACCGGGCGCATCGCCGACTTCGCGCCCAAGGCCAAGACCATCATCCACATGGATATCGATCCGTCGTCGATCTCGAAGAACGTCCGCGTCGATATTCCTATCGTCGGGGATATCAAAACGGTGCTCATCGACATGCTCGAGGTGGTGCGCGCGCGCGAGAGTATCGGTCGGCGCAAGGCCGCCTGGTCGGCGTGGCATCAGCAGATTCTCGAATGGAAACGCGCGAAGCCGCTCTATGAAAACGGCCACGACCGTGCGCGCGAGGCGGTCTCACCGATGCACGTGATCGAGGAGCTGCACACCCTGACCAAGGGCGATTGCATCATCGCGACCGACGTTGGGCAGCATCAGATGTGGATCGCGCAGCTCTTCCCGTTCGAGCGGCCGCGCTCGCTGCTGACCTCGGGCGGCCTCGGCACGATGGGCTACGGGCTGCCGGCCGGGATCGGCGCGAAGTTCGCCGCCCCCGACCGTAACGTCGTGGTGGTCTCGGGTGACGGTTCGATCCAGATGAATATCCAGGAGCTCGGCACCGCGGTGCAGTACAACGTCGATATCAAGGTCATCATCCTGAACAACTACTACCTCGGGATGGTGCGGCAGTGGCAGGAGCGGTTTTACGCCGAGCGCTATTCGTATTCGGCGATGTCGGTGCCAAACTTCGTCAAGCTCGCCGACGCTTACGGGGCTAAGGGCTTCCGCATCGAGAAGTCCAAGGACCTCGCGGCGACGATGAAAGAGGCGTTCGCGACGCCGGGCCCGGTGCTGATCGATATTGTGATCCCAAAAGAAGAGCTCGTGATGCCGATGATGCCGCCAGGCGGCGCCATGTCCGAGATGCTCTTCGCGTAGATTCGCGAAATTAAAGGAACCGGCCCGCGCAGACCGGTCCCTTTTTTCTTGCGCTGCGCGAATTCGCCGAGGGCTTATTTCGCGGAGAAGCCGGTCGCCGTCATTGTGACGAAGCCCGCGCTATTAACGCTATCCGACAGTGAAAAGCTGCCGCCGCCGTTGAGCCCGAGAGTTTTGCCGTCGCTCAATACCGGGTCGATTTGAAAGGCTTGACCATACTGCAAAACGAAGGTCACGGAGGCGTTGCCGAGAAAATTTTGACAAGCAGGCCCGGAGATCTCCGCGCGGATATCGCCCTTGGCACTGGTGATCGTCAATTCGCCTTCAGACGGGAAACAACGGCCGCCGTTACCGGTGTTGGTCGTATCGTCGTCGTTTTCCGTGAAATCGACCGTCCAGGTTGACCGCCCCAGGATGGGTGCCGTGGTCGTTCCGCTAAATTGCTCGCAGAAACAATCGCCCGCCGAGGCATTGCAGGTTTCCCCGAAGCAGGTCCCGAGAAACCCGGCGCCGGCAGTGCCAGTGCCCAGAACGCTGAACTTGCTGATCTTGAGCGTCGACGACGAACTCGTAAGATGTGTTGATGCAGCGGGCGCTCCCGCTGCATAAGTCCCGGGTTGTGCGGCGAAGGCCGAGCCGACCATGGCGCCGGCGATGAGGAGGACGAGCTCACTCACCATCGCTCTTTTTACACCTGAACTGGTTGCGAACAGTTTCCGAATTTTACTTGCCATTGCGTTTCCTCCAGAGATTTTCCAGCGGAGGCTGGATGCTGAAGGTCTGAGCAACGGGCGTGCCGTAGCGAAAGGCCGAAGATAAAAGAAAAATTCGCCGGGCGAGTGCTAAGCGCTCAGGGCGTCACCGTACATTCGGATTAGCGGTGTGCCAACTCCCGGTAGCAGGGGCGGCGACGCGTCGTGCAGAGACTCTGTTGCGGGACCGGCCGTGAGGGCCGGTCCCGCTGAGAGTTAAGCAGGCGGACTCAGGCCTTGCCGCAGTAAGCCTCGAGCCGGTAGCCGTCGGGATCGATCGCGAAGGCGGCATAGTAGTTGTCACCGTAGTCCTTGCGCAGGCCCGGCTGGCCGTTGTCGCGACCGCCGTTGGCGACGGCCGCCGCGTGGAAGGCGTCGACTGCGGCGCGGTTGGGCGCGGCCAGACAGAGGTGCAGGCCGGATTTCTCGTCGGCCGCGACCGGGTGCTCGACCGCCATCAGCCAGAGGCCCGCCCCGCCGGCATCGGCGCCCGCCGGACCATAGCCGGCGGCGCCGGGAAACTCGGCGACGCAGCCGTAGCCGAGCGCCTTGAACGCGGCGTCGTAAAAGCGCCGGGCCCGCGCCAGATCCTTCACTCCAAACGAAAGGTGCTCGATCATTGTCGTCTCCTCGCTCTGCCCGGGCGCGGTGGCCCGGGGTTTGTCGCAACCGGAATTGATTGCGATTAACTACCTAACCGGTTAGATAGTTGAAGTGACAGAGCTTGTCAACCACACTCATGGTTAGTATGAAAGATGTCGTGGCGGAGGGGATGAACGGTGGGCGCGGCGGGGGCAACGGCGCGCGCGGCGAGGTGATCGCCGGACCCACCCCGCAGCTCTGCATGGACTTCGCCAACACGCTGGCTTGGCGCGGCAGCGCGACGGCCGAATCGCTGCACAACATCAAAGAGTTGATCGATTGGGCGGCCAGCACAGGATGCCTCACGACGCGGCAGGCGGCCGCGGCGCTGGCGTGGGCGCGCAAGTCGCCCGCGCCGGCGGGCCTGATGCTGGCGCAGGCGCTCGGGCTCCGTGAAGCGCTTTACGCGACGTTCGCGCGGCTGGCCAGAGGGGGCGAGCCCAGCCGCGACGCGATCGCGCAGCTCAACCGCGCCCTCGACGAGGCGCCGGCGCGCCGGGTGCTCGCAGCCGAACGTTCCCGCATCGGCTGGCGGATCGAACGCGATTTGACGAGCGTCGCCGAATTGCTTGCACCGGTGCTATGGTCGGCGGCGGACGTGCTGGCCGGACGCCAGACCGCTCGCCTCCGCCTCTGCGCCAACCCGAAGTGTCTCTGGCTGTTTGTCGACGACAGCAAGAGCGGGACGCGGCGCTGGTGCTCGATGCAGGCCTGCGGGAATCGCGCGAAGGCCCACAGCCACTATCTGCGCAAGAAGTCCGAGTAACGAGAGGTCCGAGTAACGATCATCAACGAACCGATTTTGTCGGGAGAATCATCATGGGACGATTGCCTTACGTGACGCGCAACGAATTGGCCGAAGCTGACCGCGGCGTCTGGGACGACTTTGTCAAAAGCCGCGGGAGCGAGCCGATGCATATCCATCGCACGGTCGCCAACGCGCCGAAGCTGTTGCGGCGCTTCGTCGCGCTCGCCGATGAGTGTCGCAACGGCACCGCGCTCGATCCGAAGCTGCGGGAGCTGGCGTTGATGACGGTCGGGCGGCTGACTGGGGCGGAATACGAGTTCGTGCATCACTGGAATATTTCGTTGCGGGCGGGAGTGCGGCGCGAGCAGCTCGAACAGCTCGCGGATTACGCGGCCTCGCCCGTGTTCGACGCCAACGAGCGCGCCGTGATGCGCTATGCCGAGGAGGCGACGCGCAACGTCCGCGTGAGCGAGCTGACCTTTGATGCGCTGCGCGATTTTCTCGACAACCGGCGCATCATGGAGCTGGTGATGAACGTCGCGCTCTACAATGCGGTGGCGCGGGTGATCGTGCCATGCGCCATCGAGCTCGAGGCTGGCGCGAAAAAGGACTGAACCGCCGAAAAGGATTGGATCGTGACTGCGAATCAAGGCCGCAGCGCGGTCGACGCCCGCCGAATCCGGTTGCCAAGTTTTCGCGGATCGATTAGGCTCGGGCATATAAGTGGCGTTCAGAAATAGTGACCGAAGGAAACCCTTGACTTCCTGGTCTCGCCTGGGGAGCAGACAGCAGAGGAAGTCCAACCAAACGCGGAGATCTGCATATGCCAGAATTCGACTTAGTGGTGAAGAACGGGATGATCGTGGACGGAACGCGGGCGCCGCGCTTCCGCGATGACATCGCGATCAAAGACGGCAAGGTCGCGAAGATCGGCCGAACTCAGGCGCACGAAGCAAAGCAGGTGATCGAGGCCGACGGGCTGATCGTGGCGCCGGGCTTTATCGACTTGCACACGCATTACGATGCGCAGATTTTCTGGGATCCCTACCTGACGCTCTCGGGCTGGCATGGCATCACTTCGGTGGTGATCGGAAATTGTGGTTTCGGCTTTGCGCCGGTGCACAAGGCGGATGTCGAGCGGGCGATGCTGACGATGGTCCGCACCGAGGCGATCCCATTTGCCTCGATGAAGGCGGCGATGGCGCCGCAGTGGGACTGGGAAACCTATCCGCAGTTCATGGACAAGCTGGATCAGCTGCCGAAGGGGGTCAACCTGCTGCCGTCGGTGCCGATGAATCCGGTGTTGGGCTACGTGATGGGCATCGAGGAGTCGAAGACCGGACGGCTGCCGACTGAGCAGGAGCACGCAGAGATGCGGCGTATCCTGAATGAGGCGATGGACGCCGGGGCCTGCGGCTGGTCTGCGCAGCGGCTCAAGCCGGATGGGCCGTCGTCGGTGCAGCGCGATTACGATGGCTCGCCGATGAACACCGACATCATGCACGACGCGACCTGCATCGAGATGGCGAAGGTGCTCGGGGCGCGTGGCCAAGGTCATCAAGAGCTCACGCTGGTGAGCTGGGATCCGAAGGAAGACGCGAAGCATTTCGAGCTGTTGGCAGAGATCAGCCGGCGGCCGATTATGTACCAGGCGGTGGCGACGCAGGATCGTTTTCCGCATCGTCATCGGAACACGCTGAAGTGGCTCGAGCGCTGCCGGCAGAAGGGGCTGCGGGTTTACGGGCAGGGCATCACGACTGACGCCGGGTTGAGCTTCACATTTGAGGACTGGAACCTGTTTGACGATTCAGACGCGTGGCGCGAAGCGACCACCGGCACGGTGGCGGAGCGCAAGGAGAAGTTGGGCGATCCGCGGCGTCGCGAGGGGCTGAAGGCGCAGATGCCGCGCGAGAGTCTGATCACGAGTTACTTTGATCAGATCATCATCACGGATTGCACCAAGCCCGAGAATAAGAGCCTCGAGGGTCTGACGCTGCGCAAGGCCGCGGCGCAAACCGGCAAGCATCCGGTGGATGTGATGCTGGACATCGCGGCGTCGGAAGACCTCAAGACCGAGTTCTTCGCGCCCGCGGTGAATCAGGACATGACGCTGATGAAAGACCTGATCGACAACCCGGCGATTCCGTTTGGGGTGAGCGACGGTGGTGCGCATACGAAGTTCCTGACCGCGGGGCGCTTCCCGACGGAAGGCATCGTGAAGTACTGCCGCGAAAAGGAGTGGCTGTCACTCGAGGACATTCACTGGCGGTTGAGCGCACTGCCGGCCTTTATCGCGGGCTTCAAGGATCGCGGTTTTCTGCGCGAGGGCGCGCCGGCCGACATGGTTGTTTATGATTTCGACAAGCTCGCGGTGAAGCCGATCGAGATCGTGCATGACCTGCCGGGCAACGAGTGGCGGCGGGTGCAGAAAGCGGAAGGCTATCGCTGGATCATTGTCAATGGCGAGAGCACCTTCAAGGACGGTGAGTGCACGGGCGCGACTTCCGGCAAGCTGCTGCGTCACGGGGTCGGGGTTTAAGTCCGGCGATCTGAGAGAAAGACTGCAAAAGACGGCCGGTGGGCATCGCCCACCGGCCGTCTTTGTTATTGGAGAAATTTTATTCGCGAAGAGATTTCGCTTGCCGCGACCAACCCCGCCGACGATTACTCCGCGAAGAACAGCAGCATCCGCGCTTCGATACTCTCGCGCGGTGCGGCATCGGGCGGACTGGTCGGATCATCGAAGCCGGTATGGGCGGTGAAGCGCGCGCGCCCATCCTCCGCCGAGTCATAGCATTTGAGCAGCAGCGCCTCGTCACGCTTCATCTGCGGAAAGTAGTACCAGCGATGGGTCGGGTTGTAGGCGACCGAATAGACCTCGCCCGTGCGATCGCGATATTTTAGATCGGTCGCGACAAAGTCCTTGAGCGTCATGCTCTGGGCGTCGCAAACGGCGAGGGGGGTCTCCTCGACGGGACCGCGAATCGGCCGCCAGACGTTGATCTCGGCGAACCGATGTTTGAGTAGCTCTTCGGCCTCCTCACCCATCAGGTCGCGCACGCGCTGCGGCCCGGATTTGAGCGTGTAGTCGTTGTGCGCGAATTTGACTGGCTCGCGCGCGCCGTTGATCCCCTCTTTGGCCATCGGACGGCAGCGCACGTTATGATCGAAGACCTGTACGCGCACGGCACCGGTTACGTCCTTAACCAGCTGCGCGACTTCAGGATAGTAGACCCGCTCGACTTCAGCCGGATCATAGAAGTTCACGACCTTGCTGACATGATGCACGAAGGCGAAACCCTGGCCGTCGAGCGTCAGGCGATCGGCGACCTGCCGCCCGTCATAGACCTTCATCGTATGTTTGATATTGCCGCGCGAACGCATCGGTACGCCTGAAGGCGGCTCGTAGAGATAAACGAACGGGCGCTCGCCATTGTTGTCGAGGTAACTCAACAGTCCCTCGATATGCCCGGTTTCCATCGCGTTATGCTCCATGTGAATGGCCCTCGTAACGGCAAGGTAGAATGAATGCGCGCGCTTGTACAGTCTTACGGCAACCGCACTGAGCTGGGCGCGATTGGAATCTAATGGCACGTCGAACGAATCCGGCTTGTGAAGCACCGACTTGGCAATCTATGTTGAGCCGGTCGTGTCTTTCGATTCTCAGAGGAGGAGATTATGGGCTTCATTAACAAGGGTTTGGCTATTGCCTGCGTGTTATCTGTGGCGACGGCGGCATTAGCGGGGGAGGAGAACAACGCCCCGTTTTTGCCGACACCGCCGCTGACGGTCTCGACCGTTCCGGCTAATGGTGACGTGAATCCGTACGGGGTCGCGTTTGTGCCGATCGGGTTTCCGACCGGCTCGGTTAACCCCGGCGATGTGCTGGTTTCAAATTTCAATAACTCGCAAAACTTGCAAGGCACCGGCACGACGATCGTGCGAATTCCGCCGACCGGACCGAAAACCCAATTCTTTGGCGGCACGCCGCCGCTCGGGCTGAGCACGGCGCTGGTCGTGCTTAAGGCCGGGCTGGTGCTGGTCGGGAATGTGCCGACCGCGGACGGCACCTGTGCAACGGTGATGCCCGGATCGATCCTGGTGCTCGACGCCAATGGCAATCTGCTCCAGACCTTGACCGATCCGACTTTGATCGACGGTCCGTGGGACGCCACGGTTGAAGATCTCGGAAACACGGCGCGGCTCTTCGTCTCCAACGTGCTCAGCGGCACCGTCGCGCGCTTCGATCTGAGCGTCGCGAGCACGGGCGTTACGATTACCTCCAAGGTGCAGATTGGTTCGGGATACTCTCATCGATGCGATCCGGCGGCGCTGGTGGTCGGGCCGACCGGGCTGGTTTATGACGCGGTCCACAATAACCTCGCGGTCGCCTCGACGGAGGACAATGAGGTCTTTTTGCTAGGCTCCGCCGCCAACACGATGACCGACGAGGGCACCGGCAGCGTGGCTTACAGCGACGCCGTGCATCTGCATGGTCCACTCGCGATGGCGGCGGCACCCAACGGCGATTTGCTGGTCAGCAACTCCGACGTGATCAACGCGGATCCGACTCAGCCGAGTGAGATCGTCGAGTTCACCAAGGGCGGAAAATTCGTCAGGCAATTGTCCGTGGATCCTATCGAGGGTGGCGCGTTCGGCATGGCAACGAATCTGGTGAGCAATATCGCCAGTTTTGCGGCGGTGGACGACAACGCTGCTAACCTCACGATTTATACGATCCCGCAATACTGACTAGCGGAGCCAGGGGACGGCGGAGCCTGCGACGCGTGGCCAACATCAGGTTGCCGCACACCGGTAGAGCGGAGCGGAACGAGCGGACGAGTCCGCGAGGTGCATTGTGATGGTGTCCGGGCAGGCGAGTCTTGATCGAGGCCGCGGCTCGTGGACTCGCCCGCCCTACGGCAGGATTCCAAGTCAGCGGCGCGGCTCGCATGAACGAGGCTGCGCCGCTAAGCGCCGTAGAGCGCTTCGATTAGTGATCGATAGTGTTCCTGGACGACGCGGCGGCGCAGCTTGAGGGTGGGTGTCAGCTCGCCATTTTCCTGCGAGAAGGGCGCGGCGATCAGCGCGAAATCGACGATCGCCTCGACGTCGGAATGCGGCCGGTTGAACTCGCGCAGGCGCTCCTGGAAGAACCGGCGGAGCTTCGGGCTGCCCGCGAGTTCGGCGGCGGACAGTCCCTCGAGTTGAAGCGTTTTGAGCTGCTGCGCGCCGAGGTTGTCGAAATCGGGGACGAGGAGCGCGGCGAGATGCTTGCGCCGATCGCCGATAACGCAGGCCTGCGCGATATAGGGATCCGCGGCGAGCTTGGTCTCGAGGTTGGCCGGCGAGACATTCTTGCCGCCGGAGAGGACGATAATCTCCTTCTTACGATCGGTAATCTTGATGTAGCCGGCGTTATCGATCTGCGCGATGTCGCCAGTGTGCAGCCAGCCCTCGGCGTCGAGCGCGTCGCGGGTGTCGCCGTCGCGGCCGTAGTATCCGCGCATCACGTTGGCGCCGCGCACCAGCAATTCGCCATCGGCGGCCGTGCGCACTTCGACATTTTTGAGCGCGCGGCCCACCGTCCCCATGCGCGTGCGGCCGCGAAGATTGCAGGAGACTACCGGCGCGGCTTCGGTCAGGCCGTAGCCCTCGACGATCGGGACGCCGGCGGCGGCGAAGAATCGATTGATCTCGAGCGGCAGCGGCGCGCCGCCGGAGACCAGATAACGCAGTCGGCTGCCGAAGAGCGCGGTAATCCTGCTGAAGACCAGGCGGTGGAACAGCGCCATCGCGAGGGACGTCCACGGCGGCGTCGCGCGGCCTTGCTGACGCCGCTCGGCGGCGCGGATCCCGACGGCGACGGCCGTCTGAAAGATCTTCTGACGCAGGGGAGGCGCACTCTCGAGCGTCCGCATCACGCGGCTGTAAACGACCTCGAGCAGGCGCGGCACGGTCAGAACCACGGTCGGCTCGATCTCGAGGAGGTTTTGGGCGATCTGGCCGAGTCCTTCAGCGTAGGCGATCGTGCCGCCGGCGGCGACGACGGTGTAATAGCCTGCGGTGCGCTCGAACGAATGGGCGACCGGCAGAAACGAAAGGACGGTGTCGGTGGCGTTGAGCCCGAGCGCGTCGAGGTTCGAGTCGCAGTTGGCGAGGAGGTTGCCGTGGGAGAGCATCACGCCCTTCGAGGCGCCGGTGGTGCCCGAGGTGTAGATGAACGTCGCAAGATCGTCGCGGCGCCCCTCGAGCGCCGGCTGCGGCGGGAAGTCGCTCAGTTGCGTCAGCGTGAGCAGGGGAAGGCGGCCGCCGTCGCGCGTCACGGCTGACGGGTGCATTGCGACCAGGGCTTCGACGGCCGGCGGGACGCCCACGTCGCGCAGCTTTTCAATCAGATGGTCGCCGTTCACTGCGACGAGCCGCGCACCAGAATCGGTAATCACATGGCGGGTCTCCTCTGCGCCACTGGTGGTGTAGAGCGGGACCACGACAGCGCCGAGGCCGAGCAGGGCCTGATCGACAATCACCCATTCAGGCGAGTTTTCCGACAGGATGGCGACCCGATCGCCGGGCTTGAGGCCGAGCCGCGCGAGTCCCGCCCGCAAGCGCATCGCGCGGTCGGTAACGTCGTTCCACGAGTGGTCGCGCCATTGGCCCTGAACTTTGTGCTTAAGCAGAGTCCGCTCGCCGTGGGTCTGCGCCTGAAGCTCGAACGCCTGAGCCAGTGTCGCGGCTGCGATCGCCATCCTGATGTAGTCCTCCGCCGTGTACGGCGTTTCGAGTTGTAGTCAAAATCGCGCGTGCGGCCAAACGGCGGAAGCTGACGCGCAACGCGCTATGCAGGTGTTCGATTTCATCTGCCGCTCGACTATGATGAGCGCGCCGGGACTCCACGGTGAGTTCTGCACAGCTGTGGATAACACACCGAAGAATCTGTGTATAAGTGCTACGCAAATTGATTGTCAGCAGGGCCCGGAGGCTCCAAACGGCCATCCAACCGGGCTCGCAGATGTTGATATGATGCCCGAGCGGCAGCCTCCTGCAACGCTGCATCGCTATGCGATAGCGTGCGTAATCGCGACTTGGTGTCTCATTTTTGTCGGCGGCCTGGTGACTTCGACCGGTTCCGCGCTGGCAGTGCCGGATTGGCCGTTGGCTTTCGGCCACCTGATTCCGCAACTCGTGGGCGGCGTCCGTTTCGAGTACGGCCATCGCGTGGCCGCGGCGACCGTATCACTGCTGACCCTGATCCTGGCGGTGTGGAGCTGGCGCGTCGAGCCGCGGCGCTGGGTGCGGATGCTCGCGCTCGCGGCCTTTGCCCTGATCATCGTGCAGGCAGTATTGGGCGGCATCACGGTGCTGCTGGAATTGCCGCTGGCGATCGCGGTGGCGCACGCGGCGACGGCGCAGGCCTTTTTCTGCGTGATGGTTACCCTCGCCGCGATGACGAATGCGCGCTGGAGGGCGATGCCGGCGCGGGCCGCGCCGTCGTCGCTGCGACGGCTGGCGGCCGCAACGACAGTTGTGATCTATCTCCAGATTCTCGTCGGCGCCGTGATGCGCCATCTGGGCGCGGGGCTGGCGATTCCGGACTTCCCGCTGTCTTATGGCCGACTCGTGCCGCCACTCGATTCCGGTTTCGTGATAATCAACTTCGCCCATCGCTGCGGCGCCGTCGTGGTGACGGTGATCGTGCTGTGGACGGTGGTTAGCGTGAGGCGATTCTACCGCGACGACGCGTGGCGGCGACGTCCGGCGCTCGCACTGCTGATGTTGCTCGTCGCGCAGATCATGTTGGGTGCGCTGACCGTCTGGAGCGGGCGCGCGGTGCTGCCGACGACGGTGCACGTTGCTGTCGGCGCCGCGGTGTTGGCGACGAGTCTGCTGCTCACTTTGCGAGTTTGCGGCGGGGGCGCTTCCGTCACGGGCCGCGCGCGCGCTAGAGTGCGCGAGTTCCGCGATGACCCAATCCAACGTCAGGCGCAGGCATGACCTCAAATACTCTGGCAGTTGAAAATCGCCTGACCTTCGCGCGCGGGCGGATCGTGGCCTACTATGAATTGGCCAAGCCGCGCGTGCTCGCGATGGTGCTGATCGCGGCGCTCGCGGGCTTCTACATGGCGAGCGGGGCCGGCTTCGATTCACTCGTCGCGCTCAAAATGCTCGCGGGCGTGACGCTGGCGGCGGGCGGCACGCTCGCGCTGAATCAGTACGTCGAGCGCGATACCGACGCGATCATGCGCCGCACGCGCGAGCGTCCGGTGCCGTCGGGACGAATCACTCCGGTCGAAGCGTTGCTGTTCGGCGCAATTACTACGGCCATCGGAATTGCTTATCTGTGGGGCGCGGTGAATCCGCTCGCGGCGAGCGTCACCAGCGCGGTCACGGTCCTGTATCTTGCTGCGTACACGCCGATGAAACGCTATTCATGGCTGTGTCATGCGATCGGAGCAGTACCGGGCGCGCTTCCTCCTGTTATCGGATGGGCCGCGGCGCGCGGCTCGCTCGCGCCGGAGCCCTTCGTGCTGTTCGGAATCATGGTGCTGTGGCAGCTACCCCATTCGCTCTCGATCGCGCGGCTTTATCAAGAGGATTATGCGCGCGCAGGCCTCTCTCTGCTGCCGCGCGACCGAACCTGGGGAAATCCCGCCAGCCTTCTGATGCTGGTGGCGGCGGCGACGCTGATGCTCTTCGGGATGCTGCCGACCTGGATGGATTTTGCGGGACGTATCTATTTGTTCATCGCGCTACCGTTAGGCGGTGTCCTGTTCGCGTACACGATCGCTCTGGTGTTAGCGAAAACCACGGCGCGGCGGGTGATGTTCGCCACGCTGATTTACCTTCCTGTGGTTCTGCTTGTAATGGTTTTAGACAAGCTATAGCCGACACCTCAGTCGCGGTCGCACAAGTACCGGACTTTCCATCGCAACGGCGGTGGGAAGTTTTTTTTGGCGTCCGCCGAGAGGCTGCGGCTGCCGGCACTCGTCGGCACGCGGTGTCTCAGTCTGTTGCCTGAGGTTGTATCGGTTCGAGCGCTCCTTGCGGGGTTTTAGTTGGTTATTTTTGCACGTGACGCTGTTTTTCGTGTAGCCAGCGACATTCGAGGTCGTCTAGTATCCGAGAGTGTTGCGGAAATCCTCGGGGACCTGAAAAGGGAGCATGTCGATATGGCGGTTGGGGTATTCACATCAGCGCCGCGCCGCCGCGCGAGGTGCGCGCGCGGTTCTGCAGTCTGCGTCCGGAATGGGGTTATGATCTTTTGTCTGCTGGCGGCGATGGGCAGCGCACCAGCTTTGGCGCAAACAACCGCCGGTGGATCAGCGGAGGCGCCGGCGGCGCAAGTGACGCCAGCGAAAATTACGGAATTTGAAAACGGCATCCCGATTGGCACGAAAATCACGATGGCCAATTGGACGCAGTACAAGGACTTCATGACCGATGGGCTGGTGGCGCTGTTCGAGGGCAAGAATTACTGGAAGATCCCGCCCGACGTCGAAATGAATATCGGGCCGACGCGCATCTTCCCGTTGCCCGCCGGGTATCCAGAAGCGACGGAAAAATATGGCGGGCAGACCCAGATGATCAAGTTGCCCGACGGCCATTACGACTTGAAAAATTATATCGCGGGGGCACCCTTTCCGGTCCCCGCGGCGAGTGATCCGGATCGCGGATGGAAGATTCTGGCGGATTCGTGGTACGGGCCGGTTCCGCGGATCGCTGCCGGCACGCCCGAGACCGGACTCGCGAGCCTGTGTGCGCTCGATCGCTACGGCAGTGCGAACTGCCTGAAGACCGCATACGTTTACCGGATGCTGTCGCATATCTATTCGCCGGGCTATCCGCTGACCGAGCCCAACGCCGGCGGCGCCTGGTACAGCGAATGGGCGATGCTCGAGGCGCCGGAGCAGTCGAAATATCTGGCCAACTTGACGATTTTCTGGGAAGACAACCAGAAACAGGAAGACGACTTCGCTTTCGTGCCGGCGTTGCGGCGAACGCTGCGGTTATCAGCGAGCGCTCGCTGTGCGCCGATTTTCGGTACGGATTACACCCGCGACGACGCTCGCGGCGGCTTCAACGGCGGCATCGCGCAGTTTCAGGCGACCTGGCTCCGCGATCAGAAAATCCTGGCGCTGAGCCATATAACGACGGCGGTCGGCACCTTTCCCGACCAATACGACATGCCGCTCGGCTTCGCCAAGCCGTCATGGGGGCCGTGGGAAGTTCGCGATACGTACGTCCTCGACATCCGGCGGATTCCTTCGGAGGCGCGCGGCTATTGCTACGGCAAGCGCATCAATTACGTCGACAAGGTCTTCATGCACGAGGACTGGAGCGAGCTCTACGACGCCAACATGAAGCTCTGGAAGGTGTTGCAGTTGGGGGCGGCGCCCAAAGTTGTCAACGGGGTGGAGACCAGCGTGATCGGTTCGTTCTGGGCGGGGATGTGGGACTTCCAGACCACGCACGCGACGCTGGCGTTTACGGCCGACGGCCCGGGCCGCGATATCGTGATCGACGATGCGGTGCCGAAGGAGTTCGAGGACATCCAGCGTTACTGTACGCCCGCCGGCATGATGATGATTTTGCGATAGAGTTAGCGCCGTCTTTGGTCGGGTTGGGGCTTTCCGATACTGTACTTGCTGATTTGACGAGGGAGTGGCGCTTGGCACTGGACGACAACGAACGCAATCCGGTGGTGAAACAGGCAGCGGCGGAGCTTGGCCGCAACACGGCCGAGGTGATTTCAGTCGGCGAACTGAGCGCCAAGCTGGCCGAGGGGCGTCCCCTGCGGATCAAGTTGGGGATGGATCCGACCGCCCCGGACCTTCATCTCGGGCATTCGATCACGCTCAAGAAGCTGCGGGAGTTTCAGCGCCGCGGTCACACCGTGATTTTTCTGGTCGGTGATTTCACCGCTATGATCGGCGATCCCACCGGGCGCTCGGAGACGCGCAAGCCGCTCACACCCGAACAAATCAAAAGCAATGCGGCTACGTATCAAAGCCAGGTGGCCAAGGTGCTTGATCCGGCGAAAACCGAAGTGCGCTTCAACAGCGAGTGGATGAGCCAGGTCGACACGCGCAAGCTAATCGAAATCGCCGCCAAGCTGAGTGTCGCGCGGATGCTCGAGCGCGACGACTTCGAGAAGCGGCTCGAAAACCAGGAGCCGCTCTTTCTCCACGAGATTCTCTACCCGCTGATTCAGGGCTACGACTCGGTGGCGCTGCAAGCCGACGTCGAGATGGGCGGCACCGATCAGAAATTCAACATGCTGGTCGGGCGCGAGCTGCAGCGCGCCTATGGTCAGCCGCCGCAGGTGGTGATGACGATGCCGCTGCTCGAAGGGCTCGACGGCGTGCGAAAGATGTCGAAATCCTACGGCAACTATGTCGGGTTGACCGAGGCCGCCGAGGAGATGTTCGGCAAGCTGATGTCGGTCTCCGACCGGCTGATGATCCGCTATTACGAGCTGCTGACGGAGGTCGATGGCGCGACGCTGGCGGGGGTCAAGTCGGGCGGGATTCATCCGATGGAGGCGAAGAAACGGCTCGCGGCGACGATCGTGGCGGAGTATCACGGCGCCGACGCGGCCGCCCGCGCGCGGGCGCATTTCGAGGGCAAGTTTCAGCGTCATGAAGTGCCGGCCGACGCGCCGGTCTTCAAGCTCGCGCAGGAATTGTGGGTCTGCGAGCTGATGAAACAATTGCGCTTCGCGGCTTCGACCAGCGAGGCGCGTCGGCTGCTGAGCCAGGGGGCGGTGCGGGTGGACGGCGCGACCGTCACCGACGCGAATTTCCGTTTCGTCCCGGGCGAGCACAAGGTGCTCGAAGTGGGTAAGCGCCGCGTCGCCCGCATCCAGGCCTAGCAGCGCCGGCGACGCAGTTCGCAAAGCGGCGGAATCAAGCGCGAGGCGAGACAGCAAAGCGCTCAGAGGCCCAACGGCTGCAGCATCGGCACCCGCCGACAATAGACGTTGTGGGCGTCCAGTCCCAATTCCTGACGGAGCCAGCGTTGCGAGGGTGGGCCATTTCATGTGATGCTCATTCGCCCGGAGGGAGCTTGGCTTGGCTCGCTGCATGACTATGCAAGCATCCCGGTGCAGGAGCGCGCATGATGCTCGCAGGCAAGCGGCGCGCTGTCGCGCCCCTCCGCTTTAGTCAGCTCATTCTTCTGATCACTTCATCTACTCGAGACTCGAACCGGCGTTTTTCGCGCTGGTCTTCATCTGGAGGACAAGCAAGTGCACTCAGTTGGAAGATTCGGAAGAACACTCATCACGTCAATATCAATCGCGGCAGCGGCCTTCGCTTATCAGCTCGCGGCGAGTGCAGCGACCTGCCCAGGGCAAACGCTCTCAGCTCCTGCCAATACGACGATCAGCAGTGAGACTCTGGTCGCAGCTAACGGCGCGCTCCCCGAGTATTGCGATGTCAAAGGTTTTGTCACTACCAACTCGGCCAACGGCAACCAGGATCAGTTCGAGTTGGCGCTCCCCGACCCGGCCAGCGGCGCCACCGGATGGAACGGTCGGTTTCTCTTTCTCGGCAACGGCGGCTTTGCCGGCAGTATCCAAGGCGTCGTCACCAGCGGACTGGCTACCCTGACCGGCGAATATGCGACCGCGGCCACCGATGCCGGCCATGAAAGCCCGCTAAATTCGCTCGGCCTCGGCGTTCTCGACGGCAGTTTCGGCCTTAATAACCTGCAAGCTCAGCAAGACTTCTTCTACAACGGGGTCCACGTAACGGCGCAGGCCACGCAGTCGCTTGCGCGCCAGTACTATGCGAGCCCGCCGAAGCATCGATACTTCGACGGTTGTTCCGACGGCGGGCACGAGGCCGCGGTCGAATCACAGCTTTACCCGCGCGACTTCGACGGCATCATCGAAGGCGATCCGGCGATCGCGCTTGGTAACATTCTGCTCGGGTTTAACTGGAACGAAGCCCATGTGATTGCCACCGCCGATTCGTATATTTCTCCGAGCAAAATCAGCGGTCTGCTCGATCCCGCGATCACCGCGGAGTGCGACGCTCTCGATGGGGTCAAAGATGGTCTGATTCAGGATCCGCGTCTGTGCAGCTTCAACCCGGCGACTCTGCAATGCCCGGCCAGCGAATCGGAATCGGCGGCCGACGCCGATCCAACTTGTCTCAGCGCCGGTCAAGTTGCGACGCTCGATGCGATCTATTCCGGCGCGGCGACCTCCGGCGGCACTCAGCTCTACCCCGGCTATACTGTCAGCAATCCTGCCGACGGCTCGCCTGCGACCGGGCTTTCGCTATGGATCGTCGGAGAAACCGCCCCGGCGCTCGGCGTCTCTGAGCCATGGGGCCCGGTTCCGACGCCGCCGTCGTTCACAAGTCCTGTCACCGGCCTTGAGCTTGCCCCTGCACAATGGACGTTCATGGACCAGTCGTTGAAATATCTGGACTTCGGCAATCCCAGCTATGACTCGACTACTTTCAACCTCAATGACGCCACCGATGTCCAGTCAGTATTGAATGTGGCTGATATGCAGGGCAGCAATGGACTTGACGCCAACTTGGACCCGTTTCGGATAAATGGCGGCAAGCTGCTGATGTATCATGGCTGAAGCGACTCGGCGGTCACGCCGATAGAGTCAATCCAGTATTACAATCAGGTGGTGGCGCATGAGCACGGCAGTCTGACGCAAACTCGCCAGTTTGCCCGGCTCTTCCTCGTTCCGGGGATGCATCATTGCGGCGACGGTCCCGGTCCCAACGTTTTCGACACACTGACGGCGCTCGACAATTGGGTTTCGGCCGGCGTCGCGCCCGATGCGATCATCGCAACCCACTATACCAACAACGATCCGACTGAGCCGGTCGATCGCACGATGCCGCTGTGCGCCTATCCAGAAGTCGCAACTTTTACGGGCGGTAATGTCGATCAGGCCGATAATTGGCGCTGCAAGTAATCGCTCCGGAGGACCATAAGCGGCGGCAACGCCGCCAGCTACGTGGAGTCAGACGCCTTGGTGCATAGGGCGAGGCGCCAGAGCGTCCACTGCTCCTGGGGCAGCGCGCCGTGATCGCGATAGAAGCTTTGGGCTGGGGTGTTCCAGTCGAGCACTGCCCACTCCATCCGCGCCCATCCGCGTTCTGCGACGATCGCAAACAGCCGGCGCATCAGCGCGCCGCCGACGCCGCGGCCGCGATACTGATCGAAAACGAAGAGGTCTTCCAGATAGAGGCCCGGGCGACCGCTCCAGGTCGAGTAGTTGCGGAAGAAAAGGGCGAAGCCGGCGGGATCGGCGTCGAACTCGGCAAGGAGACACTCGAAGGGCGGGTCAGCGGTCGCCATCTGTGCGCGCAGATCGTCGGCAGTAACCTTGACGGCGGCGAGGTCGCGTTCATATTCGGCGAGGCCGCGGATGCATCGCAGAATGATTGCAGCGTCGTCGGGAGTGGCGAAGCGGATTGCGAGAGCCATCGGCACAAACCTCCAGAGCGCAGGTTAGAGGATTGGGCGGAGGCAATAAACGGCGGCTTGATGCGTCACAGACGTGGCGCTCGAATTTGGTAGCGTGTCACATTTTTTTGTCGGTCTGACGGTTAGTTTTGCGCGCGAATCCCAGGAAGACGGCGCGTCTGTTGAGGGGTTTAAGCGACTCGGCCGCCGGCATAGCTCCTGCTCTATGAAGGAGAGAAGACGGTGGGGGCGCAAAGATTGAGGATGTTGAAGGGGGGAGGCTAGCGGGCCGGGGGAGAGGGAGGGTGCATCGGCACTCTCCCTTTTTTGTTGAGCGCGCGGCCAGGGCGGCGCTTACCGGGCCGCACGTCGCAGACTCCCTTCGACAAGTTCAGACAGGCTGTTTGCTCGTTCCGCTTATGCTTCGCTGGTGCGCCCGTATTGCAGAACTTGGACTTTTTCGAGGGTAACCAGGCCCGAGCGCACCATGCCGTTAGCCGCGGCGAGAAACTCATCGATCTTGGGTTGCTGGTCAATGATCTCAACCACGATCGGGAGGTCTTCCGAGAGCCGCAGGATTTTTGTTGAATGCAGACGGCTGGACTTGCCAAAACCCATCGGGCCGCGCAAGACGGTCGCGCCCGCCAGATGCAGTTCACGCGCCTTCAGCACCAAGGCTTCGTAGAGCGGCCGGCCCTGATGATGGTCGCTCTCGCCGATAAAAATCCGCAGCAACATCGCATCCCGGGGGATTTGCATCGCGCTAAGCTCCACCGCGATTGAGCGTGAGCCCGGCGGCGTAGCCGAGCCCGACCGCGATCAAACATAGCACGACGGAGAGCCCGACATTGGCGCCGGCCTGGAGCCATTCGCGATCGCGCATCAGGTTGAAGGTTTCGAGGCTGAAGGTTGAGAAGGTGGTATAGCCGCCGCAGATGCCGGTCATCGTAAAGAGGCGGGCGGAGGGCGGGAGCAGCGTGCGGCCTTCGGGGATACTCAGGGCGGCCAGAAAACCGATCAGGAGAGCGCCGCTGACGTTGACGACCATCGTGCCGAACGGGAAGGCGCCGGCGGCCAGCCGCGCCACCGCGCCGCTGCAGGCGTAGCGGGCGACGCTGCCGAGCGCGCCGCCGATCGCGACCCACAGATAAGGCATCAGGCCGGCAATCCCGGGATCAGAAAGTCGCGTACCATGGCGACTCGCGCGGATCCTGGAGCTGGAACTCGATATTGAAGGCGCCCAGCAGCGTACCTTCGGCGTGCCACAGCGCGAGGCGGGCGTTCTCGAGGTCAACGTCAGCCTGCACCTGATTGCCCTGCGCGGTCACGAGTTCGCTCTGGAACTGGAGCAGGTCGTGGGTGGTCGCGAGGCCTACGCGGAAGCGGACATTTTCGTCGTGAAGCGATTTGGCCGCATAGCCGGCGGCGTCCTCTGTGGCCTTCACGCGCTTGATGTCGGCGTGCAGGTTGGCCAACGCGCTTTCGATTTGCGCGACCGATTGTGAAAGTGCGGAACGATACTGCAGGCGCGCCTGCTCGTAGCTGACGCGCGCCTGGGCCAGGGCGGCCTTCGCGGAGGCGTTGTCCAGCGGCATCTCGATACTGAGAACGCCGGCGTAGTTGTAGAAGCGCGCGTCGAGCATACGGTTGAGCGCGTCGCCATAGATGCCGCCGAAGGGCAGCCGATTACCTGAAAAGCCAAAGGCGGGCGGGGGGGTGGTGTTCGCTACCCGATCGCAGTTGCCGCCGGGCGTGATCGCGCTGCTGAAACCGACGCAGGGGGTGGTGCCGGCGACTGCGGTGACGCCGAACTGCGCGCCGATACTGAGCTGCGGAAGAGTTTGATTTTGGGCAAACTTGACTTGCAGCAAGGAGGTCCGGATGGCTTCGCGCAGGCCGCCGAGGGCCGGGCTGTACTCGACCATATTCTCGAGCGCGGCCTCTTCGGTGTCGCGGATCTCAAGATGGGGATTGGGCGTGTCGGCAGGCTCGACATCCTGCGGGATGAAGGTGCCGTTCGGATTCAGCATCACGTCCTCGCGGAGCTGGGCGCGGGCGGTCTGCAGCGCGGCCTGGGCGGCATAGACGTTGGCCTCGGCGGTCGAGGCCGCGGACTGCGCCTCTTGGAGATCGATCGGGGCGAGCGTGCCGACCTTGAGGCTGATCGCGTTGACGCGGACAAGATCGCCGTTGAACTTGAGCGCGGAGTCGGCGACGGCGAGGTTCTCGACCGCGCCGACGACGCCCCAGTAATCGCCGCCAATACGCTGCACGAAATCATTGAGGGCTGAACCGTAGGTCCATTGGGCGGAGCGTTGCGCGGATTCCGCCAGATGGACATTGATTCGGGCGAAATCCCAGCCGAAATTACGCAGCAGCGGCTGGACCAGCGAGAGCTCGGCCGCCGGCGTGTAAGACGGGTTGACCGAGGCGAAGGTCGAGTTGGAATACGTGCGATTGTTATCGAAGGTCAGGCCGAGAATGCCGTTGGTCGAGGCGAGAACTTTGTTGATGCCGAAATTCCAGTCGTAAAATTTCTGGGTGAAAGCGTCACTGCCGCGCACCTGAAAGGCCGAGGAGACCGGGGCCACGCTTTTCGAGATGTCGAGTTGCGAGGTCAGGTCGGGATCGAAGGCGCCGTTGGCCTGGCGGATGGCTTCGGTCCCCCCGATCGGCCCGAGTTGGGTTGCGGCGAGCGCCGGATTGTTGCGGATCGCGATATAGATCGCTTCTTTGAGCGAGAGCTTGCGCGCGTGATTGTCCGCGGTGCGGAGGTATTCCTGGCTAATCAGCCCTTCGGGCGGAACGGTCGTGCCGGGAGTGTTCTGATCAACAAAAACTCCGGGCAGTGAAAGGATCGGATTGCGCTCGAACTGATCGGCGGCCGAAGCGGGAACGTTGACCCGCGGCGGCGCGATGCGCGACGCCAGGGCGGGCGCCTGCGCGGATGTAGTCGTTGGCGGCAGCGATTGAGCGGCGGCAGTGATTGCGATCGCGAGCGGCAGGAGTAAAAGCGCCGGCGGAATTTTTTTGATCGATAGCATCTGACACAGCCTCCTAACGGTCTCCCTCGGAAAAAACAAGGGAGCTTTACCCTCGCCCCATCGATGTGTGCGAAAGCCGGACGGAAAAAATGTCGGCGCGCCGATTTTTGGACGACGGCTTGCAACACGCCAGTCGCGCGATTATAGCCAAAGGTTCCGGCGGCCTTCTACTGCGTCCACCGGATTAGGCGAAATTTCTGAGATGTCATTATTGAAGCTGCTGGCGAAGGCGATTTTGATGATCGGCCTGATAATCGAAATGACCAGCTACCTGGTGCTGGCGCAATTACCGCCGCCGAATCCGTCGGTTGCGCCGCTGCCCCCGCCGGTCGGTCCGGCGCAACTGCCTGCGCCCGGACAGGCGCTGGCGGCGCCCTCATTGATCGCCTTGCCGACGCCGACCGCGGCGGTCCCGACTCCGGGTCCGCAGGTCTTCAACTGCAGTTGCTCGGGTGCTGCCGTGCAGACGAGCTGGATGGGGCAGGTCAGTGCTTCGGGCTTCTTCGCCGCCCGTCAGGCGGCAACGGGCGCCTGTCTCGCCTACAACGAGCGGCGTCCGCATCCGCCGCCGCTGCTGGCAACTCATCAGGCCTCAGCCTTTGGCTCGGTGGCCACGCTGCCGCAGGGCTTCGAGAATCCGAGTGCCGCTACTGCGGCAGGCACGACTCTGCCCGGCACTTTAACCACGTCGTCTGTGGGGCAGCTCGCGGCCTGTTCGAACTGCGCCTGCAATTAAGCACTAGTGGGCGCGTTTCGCTAGTGTTTTCGCTTTCCGCGGGATATATTTTCCGCCTGTTCAGAAGAGACCGTGCGGCGCACTGTCGTAACAGGAGCGCGGCGGGGGCGAAGGATCGCCAAAATTCGGGCGCAAACGGAGCTTACCTACAATGGCAGACCAAGGTTGGAAAGAGGTTAAGTACAAGGTCGGGGACAACGAGCTGCATGTGATTACCGGCGGTTCCGGGAAGCCCTTGTTGGTGCTGCACGGCGAGCTGGGCTTTCCGGGCTGGCTCAAGTGGAATGCGGCGCTGGCGGCGAAGCGGACGCTGTGCATCCCGCTGCATCCGGGGTTCGGCAAATCGCCGCTGGCCGACTGGATCACGGACGCGCGCGACCTCGCAAACTTCTACAGCCGCTTCATCCGGGAGCAGAAGCTCGCGCCGATGGAGGTCATCGGCTTCTCGCTCGGCGGCTACATCGCGGCCGAGATGGCCGTCGCCAATTCAGGGCAGTTCACCAAGATGGTGCTGGTCGGCGCGACCGGACTGCGCCCGCCGTCGGGCGAAATCATGGATATGTTCACCGTCACCGCGCGCGCCTATTTGAACAAGAACGTGATCGACCCGCAGGGCGAAGAGTTCCGCAAGCTCTTCGGCGGCGAACAGACGCCCGAGCAGTACGAGGCCTGGGAAGAAGCGCGAGCGGAGAGCGCGCGCATCATCTGGCGGCCCTATATGTTCACGCAGAGCATGGAGCATCTGCTGGGCAACGTCGCCGGCCTCCCGACGCTGGTGCTATGGGGCAAGCGCGATCCGGTGACGCCGCTGTCGATGGGCGAGCTCTACAGCAAGCGGATCGCCGGGGCCAAACTGGTCACGATCGATTGCGGGCATATGCCCGAGGTCGAGAAGCCCGACGACTTCATCCGCGAAGTCACAGGATTTTTGGGCTAAGCCCGGCGAGGGCACAGGCGGCCGACGGTTGAATGCAGTCGTCGCTGCGGCGCCCATCTGATAGGAATAGGTTAACGAGATTCGGCGGGAGATTTCTGAGATGCACATAATGTTTTTCACCGAGCGCGCCTACCATGCGGTGCCGGAGGACGAAGTCCTCAAGCGCCGGAGTTTCTTCGGCGTGCCGAATACCTTTCTCGATCGCGACAAGGGCGCGCAGTTCCTCAACGAATATCTCGACGAGAAGATTTACTGCGACGAGTTGGGCTTTGACGGTGTGATGCTCAACGAACATCACGGTACCCCGTTCTGCATGGGCGCGGTGATGAACGTCGAAGCGGCGGTGCTGGCGAAGACGACCAAGCGCGTGCGCATCGTGCTGCTCGGGAATCCGACGCCGATCGTCGGCAATCCGCTGCGGCTGGCGGAAGAGCTGGCGATGATCGACATGATCTCGGGCGGGCGGCTCGTGCCGGGCTTTATCCGCGGCGCGGGCTGCGAACAGCTCTTCATGAATGCGAACCCGGCGCAGAATCGCGAGCTGTTTGACGAAGCTCACGATTTCATTATTCAGGCCTGGACCAAGCCCGGGCCGTTCCGCTTCGAGGGCAAGCATTTCCATTATCGCTTCGTCAACCCGTGGGTGCTGCCGGTGCAGAAACCCCATCCGCCGATCTGGATTCCCGGCTTGGTCAGTCCCGAGACCGTGCAATGGACGGCGAATCACAAGTATCCGTACGTTGCGCTCGCGACGTCGCTGAAACCGACCCTCGAGCTGTGGAATATGTACGGCAAGATCGCCAGTGATCAGGGCTATCAGGCGGGACCTGAGAATTTCGGCTACCTGCAGCCGGTCTTCTGCGCCGATACTGACGAGAAGGCGGAGGAGCTCGGCAAGGGCTTTCTCTTCGGCGGCAGCTTTGCGCATTTCGCGAAGCCTGAATGGATGTTCCCGCCGGGCTACAACTCGAAGGAGGCGACGAAGCGGCTGGCGAGTCAGGCGGCCAACCCTAACCTGCCCGGCGGGCATGGCGGAGCCGATCACGACCCCGAGAACGACGCCGAAATTCAGGCCCTCAAGAAGTCGATCTACGACGGCTACCCGACCTGGCAGAAGGAGCGGCAAATCATCACCGGCTCGCCGAAGACGCTGGTCAAGAAGCTGCGTTACATCCTCGAAGTGCTGCGCCCGGGGATCTTTTCGTTCTGGCTCGACGGACCTTATGCGCCCGCCGATCGCCATCGCTGTGTCGAGCTGCTGGGCAAGGAGGTATTGCCGGCGCTGCACGAGATCGGAGTGGAGCTCAAGCTGACGGATCCCTTCCAGATGAAGCCGGGGACGCGGAAACTGTCGGGCAGCGGTTACGAAGCGGTCGGTAACGCCTCAATGCTGGAGGCTTGAGCTTGACGCATCAGATTGGCAGTCGATTGTCCTGAGGCGCGGGCCTGCGAAGGGTATCGCTATGCACATAATGTATTTCACCGAGCGGCCGTACATCTACGCGCCCGAAGACGAGGTCCTGAAGCTGCAAAGCTTCTTCGGCGTGCCGAACAAATATCTTGACGCCAACAAGGGCGCGGCGCTGCTCAATGAGTATCTCGACGACAAGGTGCTCGCCGAGGAGCTGGGCTTTGACGGCGTGATGCTGAACGAGCATCATGGGACGCCGTTCTGCATGGGCGCGGTGATGGACATGGAAGCCGCAGTCTTAGCCAAGATCACCAAGAAGGTGCGGATCGTGCTGCTCGGAAATCCGCTACCGGTGGTGACGAATCCGCTGCGGTTGGCTGAAGAGCTGGCGATGATCGACATGATCTCGAACGGCCGCCTGGTGACCGGATGGGTGCGCGGCGCGGGCAGCGAGCAGTTCGCCAACAACGCCAATCCCGCTTACAACCGCGAGTACTTTAACGAAGCGCACGATCTGATCATGGCGGCGTGGACACGTCCGGGCCCGTTCCGCTGGGAAGGCAAGCACTTCCATTACCGCTTCATCAATCCGTGGGTTCTGCCGGTGCAGAAGCCGCGTCCGCCGATCTGGATTCCGGGGCTGGTGAGTCCGGAGACGCTGATCTGGTGCGCACGCCATCGCTATCCCTACCTGGCGCTTTCGACCTTTCTCGAACCGACGGTCGAGTGCTGGAACATCTACACGAAGATCGCGGCCGAGGAGGGCTATCAGGCCAGGCCGGAGAATTTCGGTTATCTGCAGAAAGTCTTCGTCGCCGAGACCGAAGAGAAGGCGCAGGAGCTGGGGCGCGCAGATCTATGGGGCGGCGGCCTGACCCATTTCGCGCGGCCGGAGTGGATGTTTCCGTCGGGCTACAACACCAAGGAAGCGACCCGCCGGATGGCGCGCCAGTTCGTCGATCCGAAGACGGGAGCGTTTGTCTTTGCGGCCGAGGCGCAGGAAAACGTCGACACGAAGGCGCTGAAGCAGTCGTTCCTCGACGCCTACCAGGGCGCGCAGGACAATCTGCAATTCATCGTTGGCACGCCCAAGACGGTGATTCCAAAGATCAAGAAAATTCTCGAAGTTTTGCGGCCGGGAATCTTTTCTTTCTGGCAGAACGACGGGCCGATTTCGACCGAAGCGCGCCGCACCAGCATGCGGCTAATCGCGCAGGAAGTGGTTCCCGAGGTGCGCGAGTACAGCAAGAAGCTCGGACTCACCGATCCCTTCCAGGTCGAACCCGGGTCGCGCAAACTCGCAGCCGGCGTTAAGCCCGAGCCGGTCGCGCATGCCGAGGCGCTCGGCGCTTGAAGCCACGGCGAGCTTGACTCTGCGGGCGCTGCTGATCGCGAATCGCGGCGAGATTGCGATTCGCGTCAGCCGCGCGGCAGTGGAGCGGGGTCTCCGCAGCGTCGCGGTCTATTCCGAAGACGACGCAAACTCGCTGCATACGCGGCGTGCCGATGAAGCCCGCGCACTGAAGGGCGTTGGCGTCGCGCCCTATCTCGACATCGATCAGATCCTCGCCGCAGCGAAGGATGCCGGCTGCGACGCGATCCATCCAGGCTATGGCTTTCTGAGCGAGAACGCCGAGTTCGCGCGACGCTGCGCCGGAGCCGGCGTCACTTTCATCGGCCCGCGAACGGAGATTCTCGAACTGCTCGGCGACAAGGTGAAGGCGCGCGCCTTCGCCCAGCGCTGCGGGATTCCGATCATTGCGGGCACCGCGAGTGCGGCCGACGTGGCCGCGATCAAGAAATTCTTTGCGTCGCTCGGCGACGACGCCGCAATCATGATCAAAGCGGTGGGTGGCGGTGGCGGACGCGGCATGCGAATCGTCCGCCGTCTCGACGAAATCGATGAAGCATATGTGCGGTGCGAGTCGGAGGCGCGTGCGGCCTTCGGTAATGGCGCGCTTTACGCCGAGCGGCTGATGCCGCGTGCGCGCCATATCGAAGTGCAGATCGTGGGCGACGGCATGGGCGCGGTCAGCCATCTGTACGAGCGCGAGTGCTCGCTTCAGCGGCGCAATCAGAAGCTGATCGAGATCGCGCCCAGTCCGAGCCTCGATGCGGGATTGCGCGAGCGCCTGCTCGCGGCAGCGATCCGGATGGCGCGCGAGCTGCGTTACAACAGCCTCGGGACGTTCGAGTTTCTCGTCGATGCGGGCGCCGGAGACGCGGGTGAATTCGCCTTTATCGAGGCGAACCCGCGGCTTCAGGTTGAGCATACGGTGACCGAGGCGGTGACGGGAATCGATCTGGTCAAGCTGCAACTGGGCATTGCGCAGGGCGCCGGGCTGGCCGATCTGGGCGCGACACAGGACGAGATTTCAGCGCCGCGCGGCTTTGCGATTCAGGCGCGAATCAATCTCGAGACGATTGGCGCGGACGGGACCGCCAAACCGGCGGGCGGCACGATTACGGTGTTCGAGCCGCCGTCGGGCCCCGGGATTCGCGTCGACAGCTTTGGTTATTCCGGCTACACGACCAGCCCGCGCTTCGATTCGCTGCTGGCCAAGCTGGTCGTGCATTCGACGTCGTCCGAGTATCGCGACGTGGTGCGCAAAACCTCGCGCGCGTTGGGCGAGTTCAGGATCGAGGGCGTCGCGAGCAATCTCGGCTTTTTGCAAAACCTCATCGGGCATCCAGACTTCGCCGCAAATCGAGTCTATACACGCTTCATCGAGGAACATCTGGAGCAACTCACCGAAGCGCGCGATCATGAGCGCCGCTATTTCGACAATCGCCCGCCGCCACGGATCGCCGGCGTCAAACTCAATTCCGCCGATCCGCTGGCGGTGCTCGCCTATGGCAAAGGCGAGGATGGCGTATCGACTGCCGCTTCTTCTGCGCCGCCCTTGACGATCAACTCTGGGGCTTCCTTAAGCGGTCCGGAAAACACGATCGCGATAAGCGCGCCGATTCACGGCACGATCGCGACGATCGCAATTGCCGAAGGCGACGAGGTGCATCAGGGGCAACAACTTCTGATCATGGAAGCGATGAAGATGGAGCACGAAATCCGCGCGAGCGTTAGCGGAATCGTGCGGCGGATCGCGGCTGCGGCGGGCGACGCGATCCGCGAAGGCCAGCCGCTGGTCTTTATCGAGGAGGCCGAAGTCGCGCGCGCGGCGAGCGCTGACGCGGCGGCCGTCGACCTCGAGCGGATTCGGCCCGACCTCGCCGAGGTGAATGCGCGGCATGCGATAGGACTCGATGAGGCGCGGCCCGACGCGGTCGAGCGCCGGCGCAAGACCGGGCAGCGCACGGCGCGCGAGAATATCGCCGAGCTCTGCGATCCGGGCAGCTTCGTCGAGTACGGCGCACTCGCGGTCGCCGCCCAGCGCCGCCGGCGCTCGCTCGACGACTTGATCAAGCGCACTCCCGCCGACGGCATGATCGCCGGGCTAGGGCGCGTCAACGGCGATCAGTTCGATGACGCGCATTCACGCTGCATCGCAATTTCCTACGACTACACCGTGCTGGCCGGCACGCAGGGCCAGCAGAATCATCGCAAGAAAGATCGCATGTTCGAGCTCGCCGAGCGGCTGCGCCTGCCGGTGGTGTTTTTCACCGAGGGCGGCGGCGGCCGGCCCGGCGACACCGACGGCATTGCGGCGACCGGACTCGAATGCCTGGCCTTCCACTACTGGGGCGGGCTCAGCGGACTCGTGCCGCTGATCGGGATCAACTCAGGCCGCTGCTTCGCCGGCAACGCCGCGATTCTCGGCTGCTGCGACGTGGTGATCGCCACGCGCAACTCGAACATCGGCATGGGCGGACCGGCGATGATCGAGGGCGGCGGGCTGGGAGTCTATCGGCCCGAGGAAGTCGGCCCGATGGAAGTTCAGGTGCCCAACGGCGTCGTCGATCTGGCGGTCGCGGACGAAGGCGAGGCGGTGCGCGTTGCGCGCCAGTATCTATCCTACTTCCAGGGCGCGACGCAGGATTGGAAGACCGCCGATCAGCGCCTGCTGCGAAGCGCGATCCCGGAAAACCGTCTGCGGATTTACGACATCCGCGCGCTGATCGAAACGCTCGCGGATAGCGGGTCGGTGCTCGAAATCCGCCGTCACTTCGGTCTCGGGATGGTCACGGCGCTGATCCGAATCGAGGGGCGGCCGTTGGGTCTGATCGCCAACAACCCGGCCCATCTAGCGGGCGCGATCGATAGCGACGCCGCGGACAAGGCGGCGCGCTTCATGCAACTGTGCGACGCCTTCGATCTCCCGCTCCTCTTTCTGTGCGATACGCCCGGCATCATGGTCGGGCCCGAGGTGGAGAAAACCGCGCTGGTGCGGCACGCGTCGCGGATGTTCGTGACCGGCGCGAGCATCACGGTGCCCTTCTTCACGATCATCCTGCGCAAGGGTTACGGGCTCGGCGCGCAGGCGATGGCGGGGGCGAGCTTCAAATCGCCGCTGTTCACGGTCGCATGGCCGACGGGAGAGTTCGGCGGGATGGGACTCGAAGGTGCGGTCAAGCTCGCCTATCGCAATGACCTCGCAGCCGTCGAAGAGCCGGAGAAGCGCAAGGTGCTCTACGAACAGATGGTCCAGCGCATGTATGACCACGGGAAGGCGGTCAGCGTGGCGTCGACCTTCGAGCTCGACGACGTGATCGATCCGGCGGACTCGCGGCGCTGGATCATGGCCGGCCTTCGCTCATCTCCGCCGCCGCCTCCGCGCACCGGCAAGAAGCGCCCGTGTATCGATACGTGGTGAGTGGCGATTAGCCGGACGGCCGCATCATGCGTTTCGCGCACGATTGCCGCGCTGCCTCAGGCGCCGACGTGATCGTGGCCGAGCTTGCTCTGTCACGTGGTGGAGCGTAAGCTAAGTCTTACCGAATCTTACCGCTTGAAGGTCAGCTATGGAAACCACGCGGCTTTCCTCGAAAGGGCAGGTGATTCTGCCGAAGTCCGTGCGCGACGCCCGTCGGTGGCGGCCGGGTACGGAGTTTATCGTCGAGCAGACCGCGGACGGAGTTTTGCTGCGGACGGCCAAGCCGTTCCCGCCGTCGCGGCTCGACGAGGTCGCCGGCTGCCTCCGCTACACCGGCAAGCCGAAGAGCCTCGGCCAGATGAAAGCGGCGATCGAGGCAGAGTTGAAGGCGCGGCGTGGTCGCGGTCGATACTAACGTCCTGGTGCGGCTCCTGACGGGCGACGAACCGGGGCAGAGCGCACGCGCCCGCGCCCTTTTCGAGCGTGAAGCGGTGCTGCTGGCGAAGACTGTCATCCTCGAATCCGAGTGGGTGCTGCGCCGGCTATATCGGTTCGGCTCGGAGCGCATCGCGGATGCGTTTGTCGCCTTGGTCGCGCTGCCCGATCTCGTGTGCGAAGACGCGGGCGCGGTAGCCGACGCGATTCAATGGCTGCGTGGCGGGATGGACTTCGCGGATGCGCTGCATCTGGCGTCAGCGCGGTCCGCCGGGCGCTTTGCAACCTTTGACGACAAGCTTGCGAAACGCGCGGCCAAGATCGCAGATATCGAGTTGATCCGTCCGTGACCCTCGGTGCTCGCGCTCGCGCTAGGCGACGATGTTTGCGGAGCGTAGTTTCGCGATCTCGTCTGCGGGTAATTTCATCTCGCGCAGTAGTTCGTCGGTGTGCTGGCCCAGGGTTGGGGCGAACGCGCGCAACTCCGACGGCGTCGCGCTGAAGCGCGCGGCCGGACGCGGTTGGCGCATCGCGCCGGCCACGGGGTGTGTACTGTCGACGATCAGATGATTCGCCGCAATTTGCGGATCGCTGAAGAGCTCGTCGCGTGAGAGCACTGGGGCGCAGGGAACCTGCTCGGCGTCGAGACGCGCGAGCCAGTCGGCAGATGATCGATTGATGAGCACCTCCGCCATCAGCTCGAGCCGCGCGTCCGCATACCTGACCCGTCCGGCGGGAGTCCTGAAACGTTCGTCGGCGAGCCACGCGGGGCGCTCGAGCGCGCGGCACAGTCCCTCCCATTCCGAATCCGAGATTGCGCCGCAGGTGATATAGCCGTCGGCGGTCGCGAAGATCAGATCGCGGGTGTTCGGCGGGCGGGTCACGTTATGCGCGGGATCGGCGAAGGTATAGGCAGCCATCGATTCGGCCCAGTGGAACGCGATGACTGCGTCGAGCATCGCGAGTCGCACATGCTGGCCCTGACCGGTGCGTTCGCGCGCCAGCAGCGCCGCGGTAATCGCCTGCGCGGCGGTGAGGGCGGTCACCTTGTCGGGCACAATCACGCGCATCATGCGCGGCCGTCCATCCGGATCGGCCTGAATCGAGGCGAGCCCGGACAGCGCCTGGATCACCGGATCGTAGGTGCGCTTATGGACGTACGGCCCGGCCTCGCCGAAGCCGCTGATAGAAACGTAAACGAGGTTGGGTTTGAGTTCGCGCAGGGCCGGCTCGCCGAGGCCCATCCGTTCAGCCGCGCCCGGACGAAAGTTCTGCACGAAGACGTCGGCGGTGCGCACGAGTTGCTTGAACAGATCGAGTCCGCGCGAAGTCTTGAGATCGATTACGACCGAGCGCTTGTTGCGATTGACGACCGCGAAAACCGGCGACATGCCGCGATGGCGGCCGGCGAGCGCGCGCGTCAGATCACCCTGCCCCGGCGGCTCGATCTTGATTACATCGGCGCCTTGATCGGCGAGCATCATGGTCGCCATCGGACCCGAGACCATCTGCGTAAGGTCGATTATGCGAAAGCCGTCGAGCGCTCCGGGCATAGGGTGCGCCTCCGTAACACTAGGCGGAGCTTAGCGGAGCCGAGCAGGCGAGTCTCCCTCGACCACGCCTCGCGGACTCGTCTGCTCGCTCTACTTCGTTCCGCTAGTCCGCCCTTGGAGCTGGTCAAGATTCTTGATCAGTGGCGGGTAAAGAAGGGATGACGCTACCAGCGGCGAACGCGGCCGGTATCGACGTGGACGAAGCCCGAGCGGGGGTAGTAGCCGACCCCACCTTCACCGATGTCGAGCGCGGCCATCTGCAGCGATTTGAGTTCGACGCCCGGCAAGTGGATGTCGGCGGCCTTGGCCTCGACGTGCATGCTGTGGCGCGCGACGCCTTCGGACTGCGCTGCGAGCCAAGCGTTCGTCGCGGCGGAGCGATAGCCCGAGATGAGATCGAAGGGCTGCGTCGCCGCGAGCTTCGCGTGCAGCTCGGTCAGCAGATCGAGCAGGCGCGGGTCAATCGGTTTGACCTCGTTGGCGCGGAAGTCGCGGAAGAAATAGTTGATCTCGTGCAGCGCCTGCGGAAGGTAGGCGCCGCGTTCCCAATAGGTCGTGCGGATGCTCTCGCCAGTGTGAACGTTGTGGAAGGCCAAGGTGCGTGGCGTCTCTATAGCAGGACCGCGCCTGCGCCGCCGACGGAGCAAGACCGGCCAAACTTGCATCCAGTCACCGGCCGCAACTGCGCCAGGAAACGCCAGCAACGCAGTACTTGCGATGGCGCTCTTGATGAAAGCTCGACGTGCCATCTCGCGCGCGGGCGCCTTCTGCGTTGCGACGGTTATTGAATCGGGAGATGGGATTAGTATCCGGGGTTGCATCATCCCGCAACTCTCGAGGCGTCGTTGCGATCGCCTTCGCTGCGCTATATGTCAGTCAAGCATAAAAGCTGATCGGGTGAAACGGCCTACTCGAAAACGATCTCGACCGCTTCGAGATACGCGGCGAGATTTTCTCCGCAGCGCCGGATCTCCGCGAGATCCTGATCGATAGCCGCCTGTTCGACCTCTGCGCCAATCTCGCTGATCCGATCGAAGCCGAAGCTGCCGCCTTCGCCCTTGATCTTGTGACCGATGCCGCGCAGCGCGGCGTAGTCGGCGGCAGCCGCGGCGGCCAGGATCTTGTCGGCGTCGGCGCGCTTGTTGGCGAGAAAACCGGGCATAAGATCGCTCAAGTCCGGGTCCACTTGAACCAGTAGTTTCGGCATTTCATCCCCCCGGCGGCGAGTCGGCTGCGACGGCCGCGGCAGTAGGCCGCGCCGCCGCGCCTGGCGCCGCGACGAATTTACGAATCGCTTCATGCAACGCGGTCTTCTTAATCGGCTTGGTCAAATGGGCGTCGCAGCCGGCGGCCAGGCTGCGATGCTCGGCATCACCCAACGCCGAGGCCGTCAACGCCAGGATGCGTCCGGCTGGCAGACCCCTTTCGCGCTCCCATTGACGGATCGCGCGCACGGCCGTGTAGCCGTCGACCACCGGCATCTGCACATCCATCAGGACCAGATCGTAGGGTGCAGCCTTGACCAGGTCGATCGCAATCTGACCGTTCTCGGCGAAGTCCAGCCGGCAAGGGATGTTTTTGAGATAGGCCTGGATCAACATGCGATTATCGGGCGAGTCGTCTGCGACCAGAATTCGCGTTGTCGCGGCCAAACCCAGTGTTACGGCTTCGGCACGAGGCGCGGAGACTTTATTGCCTGCCGAATCGCCGCCATCGGCCGAAATCGAGGCCACGCCGTTAAGCGACGGGCGTCGATGCTTCGCTTTGGCCCGGCCGCTCGGCACACCGAAATCGAGCGCGGCGCTGAAGGCGCTGCCCTGGCCGACTTCGCTCTCGACGCTGACCGCGCCGTGCATCAGTTCAACCAGCCGTTTCACTATCGCCAGGCCCAAGCCACTGCCGCCGTATTTGCGCGCGGTCGAAGAATCCGCCTGCATGAAAGGCGAAAAGAGTTCGCTGAGCTTGGCCGGCGCGATGCCGATACCGGTGTCAGTGACCGTGAACGTTAGCGCGGCTCGCGGGATGGCCGGCGCTGTTCCAGCCCACTCAGGAGCGTCAGCCCGGTTGCCGCTCGCGGCGTCGGCTACTTCGACCGTCAGCACGACGGCGCCGCGTTCGGTGAATTTGATTGCGTTGCCCAGCAAATTGATCAGGATTTGCCGCAGCCGCAACTGATCGCCCAGCAGCCGGTTGGGGGCGTCCGCAGCGATCCGCGCGCTCAGCTCGAGCGCTTTTTCGCGCGCCCGCAATTGCAAGGTCTCAATCACGCCCTCGACTAACTCACGCAGATCAAATTCCGTCGTCTCGAGATGCAACCGGCCGCTCTCGACCTTGGCGAGATCCAGGATGCCGTTGATCAGCTCGAGCAACAGATGGCCGTTGCGGCGCATGGTCTCGATATAGCGCCGCTGCTCCTCATCGAGCGGCATCTCGGCGAGCACCTCCGCCATGCCGAGGATGGCATTCATCGGCGTGCGGATTTCGTGCGACATGCTCGAAAGGAATTCGGATTTCGCCTGTGAAGCAGCGAGCGCAGCTTCACGCGCGGCCACCAGCTCGAGCTCGGCTTTGCGCCGTTCGGTGATGTCGTGGGCAAAAGTGGCGATACAAAGTTCGCCGCGCAGTTCGATGGTTACGGCGGAGAGGACGACCGGGACCAGGCGGCCGTCTTTGGCGCGCAATTCAGCCTCGAGATTTCGCACGCGGCCCGAGGATTCGAGCTCGCGCGTGAAGCGCTTTACCTGATCCGCCGATTGCCACAGCCCGATCTCCAACGGGCTTTTGCCGATGATCTCCTCGCGTGAATAACCAAAGCGGCGCGTGAATTCCTGATTGACTTCGAACGTGAGGCCGTCGGCGAGGCGATTGATCGCGATCGTTTCGAGGGCTGAGTTATAGACGGCGAGGGCGACGCGCTGGCTCTCTTCGAGCCGCTTCTGCACAGTTTCGCGCTCGACAATCTCCGCTCGCAGGCGCAACTGACTTTCCTGCAGCGCTGCAACTTGAGCTGAAAGCTGTTCGCGCGCCGCCTCGAGCTCACGCTGGGTCTGCTTGAGTTCGGTAATCTCGCGCGGGAAGGTGACGACGTATTGCTTGCCGTTGAGCTCCGCCAGACTGCCGGACATCAGCGTCGGCGTGATCACGCCAGCCTTGTTGCGCAGGGTGACTTCCATATTGTGGACGACGCCGTCGGCTTTGAGCCGGCGCACGTACTCGGCGCGCTCCGCGGGATCGACCCAGAGGCCAAGCGCGAGCGCGCTGCTTGACACAACTTCGTCGCGGCTGTAGCCCATTACCGAGGGACTGCCCATCTCGACGAAAGTGCCGTCCACTGTAGTGATGCCGATCGCCTCGGGTAACGCGTCGAAGATCATGCGGAACAGGCTAAGCTGTTCGCGGGTCTGCTCATCGATCGATTCGGGTTCGCGAGCCGCCATCTCCGCCGCAGCACGCTTGCGCTGCAGATCTTCAGCGGCGGGCGCGGAAAGGGGTTCTCGGCTAACCGGCGAGTCCAAATCAGATTCGTCGAGATTCCGCCGCGTTTCCATTGTCGTCTATGTGTGACTCTCGAACAGACCTATAGCCGGAGGTCCCACCAGGGAAATCGAGCAACAATTATACCGATCTTGACTCAGGGCCGTCGCTTGCCACATCATTTCGCACATCATTAGCACGCAGATAATCGTCAGCATACCGCCAGAGCACGGTCTAAATCCTCTATAAGGTCGTCAACGCCCTCCAGGCCGACAGATAGGCGAATCAGACCTTCGCGAATTCCTGCGGACTCGCGTGCTGCCGCCGACATCCCGGAATGAGAGGTCGTCGCCGGGCGTGTGATCAATGACTCGACGCCGCCCAGACTGGGCGCCGAGATCGGTAATTTCACCTCGCCGATAAACCTCTCAGCCGCTTTTACGCCGCCTTTTAACTCAAAACTCAGGGTTCCGCCGAAACCGTCGAAAAGTTGCCGCGCGCGCGCATGATCCGGATGGCCCTCGAGCCCGGGATAGTTCACTGCCGAAACCTTGCCGTGCCGGCTCAGAAACAGCGCGATCTTCGCCGCGCTTTCGTTTTGATAGCGCACTCGAACCGCGAGCGTCTTCATCCCTCGATGGAGCAAAAAGCACGAATGCGGGTCGAGCGATCCGCCCAGATGTCCCAAAGTGCGATTGACGCGGTCAATCAGGGCGGCGCGTCCGATGACCGCTCCAGCGACAATATCGGAGTGGCCATTCAGGTATTTGGTACAACTATGAATCACCAGATCAAATCCGAACGGAATCGGCCGAAAATTGATTGGGCTGGCAAAGGTGTTATCGATGATCGAGACGAGCCCGTTTGCGCGGGCAAAGGTGATCGCGGCTTTCAGGTCGGCCACCCGCACCAGCGGATTTGAGATTGATTCGACATAGATGGCCTTGGTTGTCGGGCGGATTGCGGCGGCCCACGACTCGGGCGAATCGCCGTCGACGAAGGTATGCGTGATTCCGAGACGCGGAAATTCTGTCGTCAACAGGTCATGGGTGCCGCCGTAGAGACAATCCTGCGCGATCATGTGATCGCCGGCGGCGAGCAGCGTCAGCAGCGTGGTCGAGACCGCGGCCATGCCGCTGGCCGTTACCAGCGCCGACTCCGCATTCTCGATCGCGGCGAGTTTCGTATGCAGCGCGACGTGATTTGGCGTATTGCTGAGCCGAATATAGCGCAGGGCGTGATAGTCCGTCTCGCCGCGGTATGCGTAGGTCGAAGACTGGAATATCGGCATACTGACGGCGCCCTCGATCAACGGGGAAGGCTCGCCGGCGTGGATCAGTTGGGTCTCGATTTGCGAACGCGTTTTTTCCAATGAAGTCCCTCCTGCCGGTTTAGGCTTCAACTTAACATGGTCGCGCAAGAGACATATCGCGGAGCCTCGGCGGCGATGATACTTTTGTCGCCAGCGCCGAGGCGGTTCCAGGCGCGGCAGTGAAATCGCCCTGAAGCGATGCGTCTTAGCCAACTTGATTACGACCTGCCCGAGGTCTTGATCGCGCACGAGCCGCTCGCCGATCGCGATCAGGCGCGGATGCTCGTGCTGGACCGGCGCACCGGTCAGCTCGAACACTCGCGCTTCTACAAGCTCACCCGTCATTTGCGCGAAGGCGATCTGCTGCTGCTCAACGATACTCGCGTCCTGCCCGCACGCCTGATCGTGCGCAAGGAGACCGGCGGCGAAGTCGAGTTGCTGATGGTGCGGCCGGCGGCCTCGCCGCGCGGCGCGTGGATCGCGCTGGCGCGAACCCATCGGCCGCTGCGGGAGGACGTCCGCTTGCTGCTGCCGGATGGCCGCGCGCTGACGGTCGCCGGTTACGAGCGGCCCGGCCGTCCGCTGATCGCGAGCGCTGACGGGACGGCGATGACGGACATCCTGCGTGAGGCCGGGGCGCTGGCGCTGCCGCACTACATCGGCCGGCCGGCAATCGACGCCGATTCGACCGACTACCAGACTATCTTTGCCCGGACTTCGGGTGCGATCGCGGCGCCGACCGCAGGCCGGCACTTCACCGAGGAGCTATTGCGGGAATTGACCGGCACCGGTGTCCGCACCGCCTTCCTGACCCTGCATATCGGACCCGGCACCTTCATCCCCGTACGCGCCGCCGAAGTCGAAGGCCACTCGATGGAGCCGGAGTGGTTTACGCTTCCACCTGCCGCGCAGAGTGCCATCGAGCTGACGCGGCGCGTCGGCGGACGGCTCATCGCCGTCGGGACGAGCACCACGCGCGCGCTCGAGTCGTGGGCGATTACTGGCGACGCCGAAGGCTTCACCGGCCTGTTTATCTATCCGGGCTTTCGTTTCAAGCTGGTGGACGCGATGATCACCAACTTCCATATGCCGCGCAGCACGGTGCTCGCCCTCGTGATGGCGTTGGCGGGGCGCGAGACTATCCTGAAGGCCTACGGCGAAGCGATTCGTCATCGCTACCGCTTTCTCAGTTACGGCGACGCGATGTTGATCCTGTAATGTCCGCCGCCAGCCCGATCAGTTTCGAGGTGCGCGCACTCGATGACGGCGCCCGACTCGGCCGCCTCGTCACGCCGCACGGCGAGATTACGACGCCGGCGTTTATGCCGGTCGGCACGCGCGCCGCGGTCAAGGCGATGGCGCCTGACGAATTGTCCTCGATGGGCTATAGGCTGATCCTCGCCAACGCCTACCATCTGGCCGTGCGGCCCGGCGCGGAACTCGTGCAGGAGCTCGGCGGCGTCGCGCGCTTCATGGGTTTCAAAGGCGCGGTGCTGACCGACTCGGGCGGCTTCCAGGCCATGAGCCTCGCGAAAATCAACTCGATTAGCGAGGAGGGCGTGCGCTTTCGCTCTCATCTTGACGGCGCGCCGTTGATGCTGACGCCTGAGAGCGCGATCGAGATTCAGCAAAAGCTCGGCGCCGACGTGATGATGGCGCTCGACGAATGCACGCCCTTTCCGGCCGATCATCGGCGCGCCCGCGCCTCGCTGGAACTCACCGCGCGCTGGGCGGAGCGCTGCGTGCGGGCGCGCACGAACAACACGCAGGCGCTGTTTGGCATCGTTCAGGGCGGGATCTATCCGGATTTGCGGCGGCTCAGCGCCGGTCAGATCTCCGCGCTCGACTGCGACGGCTTTGCCACCGGCGGACTGTCCGTCGGCGAGCCGCGCGAAGCGATGCGCGAAATGGCCGCGCTGACGGCCTCGCTCCTGCCGGCGGGGAAGGTTCGCTACCTAATGGGGGTCGGCACGCCCGAAGATCTACTCGCGGCCATCCCGATGGGCTATGACCTGTTCGATTGCGTGCTGCCGACCCGCAACGCCCGCAACGGCGGCGCGTTTACCAGCGAAGGCAGGCTGTCGATCAAGCGCGCCACCTACGCGCGCGATGAACGGCCCCTCGATCCGCGATGCGACTGCCGTCCCTGCACGACTTTTTCGCGCGCCTATTTGCGTCACCTGCATATCTCGGGTGAAATATTGGCGGCGCGGGCCTTGAGCGAGCACAATTTGTATTTCTATAGCCACTTGATGCGCGAGGCGCAGGCTGCTATCGCATCACGCACTTACCGCGCGTTCGCCGCGCATACGTTGAACCTGCTCGGACGCGGCGCCGAAGGAAGTGGTCCCGGAGCCGGTGGCGCTGGAGATTAATCGATGTGGTTTGAAGGAATCGCGTGGGCGCAGGCCGCCGCGGCGAGCGGCGCGCCGCAGGACTTATTCGGTCAGATCATCACCAACCCGGTGGTCCCGATCGCCTTCATCTTTATCATCATGTATTTTTTGCTCTTGCGGCCCCAGACCAAAAAAGCCAGCGATCTGCGCAAGATGCTCGACTCGCTCAAGCGCAACGACGAGGTCGTGACGACCGGCGGCCTGATCGGCAAAGTGGCCGAACTGGATGACCGGCTGGTCACGCTCGAAATTGCGCCTAATGTCCGCGTGCGGGTCGAGCGCACACAAATAGCCTCAATGTCGAGCTATGCCAGAAGCTCGAAACGCGAAAAGAGCGACAAAAACTGAGCCGTCGCGCAACGACGCCACCGAATGTAACCCGCGCAAAGTTAAAGCCAGCAGTGTCATTCTGAGCGCAGCGAAGAATCCCCACGGATTCAGACAAACCGATTAAGAGACCTAACCTATGGACGCCGGCAGCCAGAATCCCATTACCATTGTCGTTCTTCTCGTCATCGCGATCGCCTTCCTGTGGCTGCACTTCACCAATGGCAGCGGCAGTATCCGGATGGTTTTGGCGGCCGTGCTGGTGGCCGCGAGCCTTATCCTCCTGATTCCGAGTTCCGGCGTCGTGCTCCCGGACCCGTTGAAGGCGCTCGACGCCCTGCCCAAAATTCAGCTCGGTCTGGATTTGCAGGGCGGCACGCATCTGCTGCTCGAAGTCGAGATCGATGACGCCGTCAAGAGCGCGTTGCGCCGGCGTGGCGAGGATCTCAAGCGCGAAATCAAAGACAACAAACTCTCGGTCCCGACCGTTACGCAGAATAGCGACGGCGCACTGCTGATCCAGCTCACCAACCCCGACGAGCGTTCGGCCTTCCTCGATACGGTCGCGAAGGTCGCGCCCGACCTGACGCTTTCGACGGCGTCCAGCGCGGCCGGCGGTGTCGCCTATACCGCAGTCTTCAAGGACCGCGACCTCATCGCTACCCGCAGCAACGCGATGGAGCAGGCGCTCGAAACGATTCGCAACCGGATCGATCAGTTGGGCGTGCGCGAAACCACCGTCGCGCGCGAAGGGGACAACGACATTTTGGTGCAGTTGCCGGGCATTCAGGACCCGGAGCGGGCCAAAGAGCTGATCGGTAAAACCGCGGTCCTTGAATTCAAGCTGCTCGATAACAAACACAATCTCGCTGACGCTTTGAACAGCGGCGCGCCGCCCGGCGATGAGATCCTCTATGGCCAGCCGCGCCCCGGCGGCGCGGAACCCTATCTGGTCGAGTCGCAGGTTCTGATGACGGGCGAGACCGTCACCGACGCGCGTGTGCGTCCCGGCGGCCATCTCGAAGGGCCTTACGTGTCGGTCGAGCTCGACGCCCAGGGGGCTCAGGTCTTCGCCAATCTGACCACCGACAATGTCGGCCGCAATCTCGCGATCGTCCTCGACAATACCGTCTATTCCGCCCCGGTTATCAAGGAACCGATTCCCGGCGGCCACGTGCAAATTACCGGCAATTTCAGCTTCGACGAAGCCCACTCCCTCGCGATTGTGCTGCGCTCCGGTGCGCTGCCCGCGCCAGTCAAGATTATTGAGGAACGCACCGTAGGACCCTCTTTGGGCCGCGATTCGATCCGCCAGGGCGAGCTGTCGTTCGTCGTCGGCGCCGTTGCCGTGCTCGCCTTCATGGCCCTCTATTACAGTGGCGCCGGACTACTCGCCGATTTCGGCCTCACGCTCAACATTCTCATGCTGATGTGCGTGATGGCGGCGATGCAGGCGACTTTGACGCTGCCCGGGATTGCGGGAATCGTGCTCACACTCGGCATGTCGGTGGACGCTAACGTGCTGGTCAACGAGCGGATGCGCGAGGAGTTGCGCATGGGCAAATCGGCGCGCGAAGCAGTCAAAGCGGGGTACGAGCGCGCCTGGTCGGCGATTCGTGATTCGAATATCTCGACCTTTGTCGCGGGCTTGATTCTGTTTCAGTTCGGCACGGGACCGGTCAAGGGTTTCGCCGTGACATTGTGCGTCGGGGTCCTGACCGGCGTCTTTTCCTGCTTCGTCGTTACGCGGGCCTGGTACGACTGGAAGATCGGAATGAGAAGATTAAACACCCTTAGTGTTTAATCAACCTTATATAGACTATATAAACATTATACGCAATAATCCCCTGTCAGTGTTTTTTGACGCTGCGGAAGGGTTTCGTGCCGCTCGCGATGGCGGTTGGTCACAAGATTTGCCAGAATGCCCGAGCGTCATAGATAAAATCGACGTTAATTGCCGAAGATAATTACGAAGATAATTGAACCATGAAAATTGCGCTTGATTCGAGGCGCCGGGCCGAGACCACCATGGCCGATAAAGATGACATCCTGTTGAACTCGCGCGAGGTCGCTTTTCTGCTCGACGTCAGCCCGGACACGGTCAACGAATTCGCTCGCCGCAATATCCTGCCCGCGTTCAAGAAGGGCCGCCAGTGGCGTTTTCGGCGGCGCGACATTATCTCTTTCAAACGCCAGATGCGCGGGATTAACGTCGCCGCCTGAGTCGCGCATCGTCGCGGTGGTGGTGCGGAGGCCAAGGGTAAAATTTTAACATCAGAGGCTGGCGGGAGTGTCATCCCGCCTATCCGTTAAAGGCTTGAACGATGCCTGAACCGCATGAGAGCCGCGTCTACTCGAACCTTGCTCATTTGTACGACGCGGTGTTCGGGCGGGCGTTTGTCGATCACGAACATCAGGTGATCGAATCCCTATCGTTTCGTCCCGGCCAGCGTGTGCTTGAGGTCGGCGTCGGCACCGGCATCTCGCTCGACGCCTATCCGCCTTACGTGCATATCGTGGGTATCGACCCGTCGTCGGACATGCTGGCTCACGCTATCGCCAAAGTCCGCGAAAACGATTGGGGCCACGTCGAAGTCCGGCCCGGCAATGCGCAACAGCTCGATTTTCCCGACAACAGTTTTGACTGGGTCACGACCTTCCATGTCATGACGGTGGTGCCGGAGCCGCGCCGCATGATGGACGAGATGATTCGGGTCTGTAAACCTGGCGGCCGAATCGTCGTGATCAGTCATTTCGCCAGTCCCCGGCGCGGACTCTATTTTCTCGGCACGCTCGTCAATCCGCTGACGAAATTGCTCGGCTGGACTTGTCGTTTGCGCGCTCGCGACGTGCTGGAAGGTCAAGAGATCGTGGTCGAGCGCTATGAACGCTTCTCACGCCTCTCCGTGCATTTCGCCATGATTGCACGCAAGGCGGGTTGAAGCCGCATCGCAGTAAATTGCTGTGGGCACGCGGGTGCGGATTACTGTCCGGCCTGATCGGGTTGTGCGTGCTCGCCGGCGCAAACGCCCTGGGCTATCAGAGCGAGGCGGTGCTCGACGGCGGCGCGATCAGCGGCACAGTCAGCTATGCAGGCGCGCCGCCAACCCCGACCGCCCTGGAAATCAGCAAGGACCGCGACGTCTGCGGAACCCGTCCGGCGTATGATCAATCGCTTTTAGTCGGACCGGATCGCGGTATCGCTAACGTCGTCGTCACGCTCCCGTCGATCGCGAAGGGCCGCGCGGTCCAACTCGCAACTGTCGAATTCGATCAGAAGGGCTGCGAGTACGTGCCGCATGTGGCCGTATTTCCAGCCGGCAGTGTGGTCGAGGTCCGTAACTCTGACGGGATTCTGCATAATATCCACACCGAATCGAGCGTCAATCCGGTGATCGATATGGCCCAGCCCGGCTTCAAGAAGACGATTCGGGTCACCGTCGCAAAGCCTGAAGCGATCAAGGTCACCTGCGATGCGCACAATTGGATGGAAGGATGGTGGTACGCGACCGCGAATCCCTACTATGCGGTGACCGATGCGCACGGGCATTACGTGATGGGCGGTATCCCGGCGGGAACCTATACGATCCAGGTATGGCAAGAGAAGCTCGGCGTGCAATCGCGTTCGCTGACGGTCGCCGCCCGTGCGACGACTATCGCGAATTTCACTTTGGGGCCGGATTCACGTAAGGATTTGAAGCCATGATCAAACGCTTCGACCGCCTCGACGTGGCGACGAGCGACCTTGCCGCCGCGAGCCTCGCCTACGAACAGAATTTCGGCTTTAGCGTGCTAGCCGGTGACGGTGGGGAGAGCGCGACGATCGCGATCGGCGACGCCCAGATTCGTCTGCAGACCGGCGCGTCTGTCGCCGAACTGCTCGCCTCGTCGGGTGAGGGCTTGGCCGCGATTTGGCTCGAAGCCGACGACGTTGCGATAGTGGCTGACGCCTTGCGGCGGGCCGCCGTTGAGTTCGCACCCATCCGCCAGGAGGGTGACCGCCGGGTCCTCGCGATCAATCCCGCCGCGGCGAATATGGTCCCGCTCTTTATCTTCGACCGCAAAAGCTAGGCGGCCGAGTAGCCGCCGTCTACCGCCAACTCGGCTCCGGTGACATACGACGCGTCGTCGCTGGCGAGGAACAGCACCGCCGCCGCGACCTCTTCCGGTTGTGCGCCGCGCTTCATCGGCGTCAAATCGAGTAGTGGCTGCAGGTCGGCCCGGTTGGGCAAGGCCTCCTCGACCATCGGCGTGTGAATCAATCCTGGATGGATCGAATTGACGCGGATTTTCTCCGGTCCGTATTGCACCGCCGCCGCCTTGGTCAAGAGCCGCACCGCGCCCTTGGTGCCGTGATAAGCCGTCGATCCCGCGGAGCCAATCAAGCCGAAGATCGATGAAATATTAATGATCGAGCCGCCGCCCCGCTTGCGCATCGCGGGAATCGCCGCCTTCATGCCGAGCCAGACGCCTTTCTGGTTGACGTTGACCACGGCGTCCCATTCTTCCTCCGAGGTCTGCTCGAGGCCCTTCATATTGGCGATGCCGGCATTGTTGACCAGGATGTCGAGCCCGCCGAATTCGCGCTCGCAGACTTCGACCGCGGCGCGCCAGTCGGCGGCGCGGGTAACGTCGAGATGAACCGCACGGACGGCGTTCGCCTGCTTCGTATTGATGGCGTCGGCGGTCTGTTTGGTCAAGTCGTCGCGGACGTCGCCGATCACGACCTTCGCTCCTTCAGCGGCGAAACGCCGCGCCTCGGCCGCGCCCTGGCCGCGCGCCCCGCCCGAAATCAGCGCCACTTTACCTTTGAGTCTGTCCATCGCCGAAGATCCTCCTTCAACCGCCGGTTAGTTCCTCGACCAATACTCCGACAGTAGGGGAGCCCTGTGCAACTTGAGATAGTTGATTTTGAACGGAGTCTGCTGAGTGAATCCGGGGTCCTTCGACTCCGGCGGCAGCCGCCTTCGCTCAGGATGACATTAGAGGGCGCGGTGTTAAACAAGGCAGAACGTCAGTTCTGGGCGAGTCCATAGTCGAGGAGGCAAGAATCTGCATATTCAACTGAGACCCACTTGCGCAGAGTTCCCTAACGGGAAGATGCGGCGCGACGGCGGGGCGGCTCGGCGGGCGCCGTCGTGGGCGGCGGTTCAACGACCCGCGCCGGCGTGCGCGGGCTGGCGCGCAGCCAATTCTGCAGGCGATCCATATAGGTATAGACGACCGGCGTAATGTAGAGCGTAAGCAGTTGCGAGAAGACCAGGCCGCCGACCACGGCGATGCCGAGAGCGCGGCGCTCATCGGCCCCGGCACCGACTCCGATCGCGATCGGCAGGGTGCCCATGAAGGCGGCCATCGTGGTCATCATGATGGGACGAAAGCGCACCATGCAGCCCTCGAAAATCGCATCCGCGGCGCTGATGCCCTCGGTCCGCTCCGCATCCAGCGCGAAATCGATCATCATAATCGCATTCTTCTTAACCAGCCCGACCAGCATGATGATGCCGACAAAGGCGAGCAGATCGAGTTCGAGGCCGAAGAGCATCAGGCTGAGCAGCGCGCCGAAGCCGGCCGCCGGCAATCCCGAAAGAATCGTCAGCGGATGGATGAAGCTTTCATAGAGCACGCCGAGCACCAGATAGATCACCAGGATCGCCATGATCAGCAGTGCCCCGAGATTTCCGAGCGAGTTTTGAAACGCCTGCGCGGTGCCGGAAAAATCGTACGTGATCGTCGCCGGTAGCAGGTTGCCGGCCGCCACGCGGACCTCGCCCAAGGCCTTGCCGAGTGAAACGCCCGGCGCGATATCGAACGAGATCGTGACTGACGGCAACTGGCCGGAATGATTGACCGAGAGCGGACCGAGCGTGCGCGTAATTTTCGCGACCGTATTGAGCGGCACGAGCTGGTTGGTCGACGAGCGCACGTAGAGCAGGTTCAAGGCCGACGGATCGGCCTGATATTGCGGTTCGAGCTCCGCTATCACCCAGTATTCGTCACTCGGCGTGTAGATCGTCGAGATCTGTGACGAGCCATAGGCCAGCGACAGCGCCTGCTCGATCGCCTGCGCCGAGAGTCCCAGCGAGGCGGCCTTGTCGCGATCAATATCGACATAAGCCTGCGGGCTCTTGATTTCCAGATCGCTGGTGACGCCGCGCAGATCCGCCAACCCGCGCAAGCGGTTCAGGAGCAGGTCGGCGTACTTGTAAAGCTCCTGAGTATTGGTGCCGCCGAGGGTCAACTGATACTGGTTTTCGGTGAAGCGGCCGCCAATCTGAATCGGCGGCGGATTCTGTGCGAACACCATCAGGCCGGGAATCGAATTGAACTTGCCCATCCATTCGCCGACGATCTGATCGGCGGTCAGTTTACGCTGCGACGGCGGCACCAGATGGGCGAAGATGATGCCGGAATTGAGCGTGCCGCTAGGCCCCGAGGAGCCGACGTTCGAGAAAAATGTCAGGACATTGGGGTCGCGCGCGACCATCGCATTGAGCACCTCCTGATGCGTGACCATGGCGTCGTAGGAGATGCCTTCAGTGGCGCGCGTGAACATCAGAATCTGGCTTGAATCCTCCGACGGCAGGAAACCCTTGGGAATCACATAGAAGCCCCAAACGGTGCCGGCAACCGTGAGCAACAGCACGAGCATCGTGAAGCGCCGATGCCGCATCACCCAGCCGAGGCTGCCGCGATAACCCTGCAGCAGCCGGTCGAAGCCGCGCTCGGTGAGGTTGTAGAGGTAGCCATGTCCTTCGCGTGACGGCAGGCGCAGAAAGCGGCTGCAGAGCATCGGCGTCAAGGTCAGCGAGACGAAACCGGAGACCAGGATGGCCGCCGCGATCGTCACGGCGAATTCGTGCAGCAGACGGCCGATGATGCCGCCGAGAAAGAGTACCGGTATAAATACCGCGGCGAGCGACAACGTCATCGAGAGGATGGTGAAGGCAATCTCGCCCGAGCCGTCGAGCGCCGCCTCGATCACGCCCTTGCCCATCTCCATATGGCGCACGATATTCTCGAGCATCACGATCGCGTCATCGACGACGAAGCCGACCGACAGTGTGATAGCCAGCAACGAGAGATTGTCGAGGCTGTAGTCGAGCGCCCACATCACGGCGAAGGTGCCGATGATCGCCATCGGCAGGGCCAGGCTGGGGATGATCGTGGCGGAGAGGTTGCGCAGGAAGATGAAGATGACCATCACGACCAGGAAGACAGTCAGCAGCAGTGTGAACTCGACGTCATCAACCGAGGCGCGGATCGATTGCGAGCGATCATAGAGGATGGTCATCGTGATCGCGGCCGGAATCTCGGCGCGGATGACCGGCAGCAGCCGCTTGATGTTATCGACCACCTCGACGGTGTTGGTGCCGGGCTGGCGCTGGACCGCGAGCACGATCGCGCGCTGACCCTTGACCCAGCCGGCGACCTTGTCGACCTGCACGCTGTCGAGGGCGCGACCGACCTGGTCAAGTCGCACCGGCATCCCGTTGCGATAGGCGACGATCAGCGGGTTATAGGCGGCGGCGTCGGTGAGCTGGCCGTTGGCCTGGACGGTGAACGCTTCATTGCTGCCGTAGAGCGTACCGACCGGCAGCTCGACATTGGCGCTTTGAATCGCGCTGACGACGTCGTTGATGCCGACCCCGCGCGACGCCATCGCGAGCGGATTGAGCTGTACGCGGACAGCGTATTTCTGCGAACCATAGACTTGGACCTGCGCGACCCCGCTGATCATCGAGATACGCTCGCCGAGCGTGGTTTCGGCGTATTCGTCCACGCTCGACAGCGGCAGGGTGGGGGAGCTCAAGCCGATATACAGGATCGCCTTGTCGGCCGGATTGACCTTCTGATAGGAGGGCGGGCTCGGCATCCCTGGCGGTAACAGCGCCTGCGCCGCGGTAATCTTTGACTGCACGTCCTGCGCGGCGGCGTCGAGGTCGCGGGTAAGATCGAATTGCAGCGTGATATTGGTTCCGCCCATCGTGCTCGACGAACTCATCTGCGCGAGTCCGGCGATGGTCGAGAACTGACGTTCCAGCGGAGTCGCGATCGAAGAAGCCATCGTCTCCGGACTGGCGCCGGGCAGGCTCACGCTGACCAGAATGGTGGGGAAATCGACGTTGGGAAGATCGCTGACCGGCAGGAAGCGGTAGGCGGCGATTCCAAAGATGATAATCGCCAGCGAGACCAAGGTGGTCATCACTGGCCGTCGGATAAAGATTCCCGCGAGATTCATCGGATGGCCGGAGCCCTCACAGCGCCTGCTTGAGCGTTACCGCGGCGCCAGGGACGAGGCTCAACTGCCCGTCAGTAACCACGGTCTCTCCGGCCTCGAGGCCGCGTTGGATTACGGTGTCGTCGTCGATTTTAGCGCCCGTCACCACCGGTCGCATCTGCACCTTCATATCTTTGCCGACAACAAAAACAAAGGTGCCCTGTTGACTGGTCTGGAGCGCCGTGGAGGGAATTACGATCGCATCGGGAATCTGGTTAAGCGTGAGGCTGACGTTGACGAAAGTCCCTGGCCACAGTCGCCGGTTTTCATTCTGGAACAGCCCCTTGAGCAGGATTGTGCCAGTCGTTGTATCAACCGTGTTGTTGACGAAACTCAGGACGCCATGTTCCGTCGCCTGTGCCGAGTTGGGAAGCGCCGCATCGACTTCGAGCTGACGCGCGGCCATCGCGACCCGCACCGCGGGCAGCTCATGCTCGGCGATCGAAAAATCGACGTAAATCGGCTGAACCTTTGTGATGGTAACCAAGGGATTATCGGTGTCAGGCTTGATCAAGTCGCCGATATGAGACTGGAGATTGCCGGTATAGCCGTCGATCGGCGAGCGAATCTCAGCATATCGCAGATTGAGCTGCGCGGTTTCGATGGCCGCGCGATCGGCCGCGATGCTGGCGTTCATCTCACCGGCGGTGGCGTGCGCCTGATCGTATTGCTCAACTGAGCCGACGCCCTCCTTCAGCAGGTAGGCATAGCGCTGCTCGTCAGTGACCGCCAGTCGCGCTTGCGCCTCATCCTTAGCCAGATTAGCCGCGGCCTGGTCCAATGCGGCGCGCCCCGGCCGCGGGTCGAGGCTGAACAGTAGCTGACCCGGCGCGACGAGGTCACCTTCCTTAAAGTGGATCGCGACCAGATTGCCCTCAACGCGTGATTTGACGCCGATCATGGCGAAGGCTTCGACCCGGCCGATTTCGTCCAGTTGATTGGGCACGGTTCGGCGCGTGGCCTTGGCGGCGAGGACCGCGACCGCGGGCATCCGCGCCATGCGGGCGTCATCGCGCTTAGCGCATCCGGTCGGGATCAGAGCGGCGGCCAAGGCAAATACGCAGAGCGTTCCGAGGCGAGATTGCACAACGACCGGCCTTCTTACGAGTCACACGAGCAGTACGACAGAGCGCGGCGCACGCACGCCGTTTCATCGATCGAGTCTATCAGGCTTGCGCATAAGAAAAATCCCCGCACCCGAACGGCCGCGACGGCGTGACTTGCATCTGGGACGGGCATTGTTCCGTTAGCGTTGTCGTGGACCGGCCTGCGATGTCCCATTTTCGCTAATATCACCGTTCAACCCCTGCAACTCAGGTTGGTCCCCGGCTTGCACTTACTCCCGATGAGAACGGAGATTGCAGGCCCTTGATTAATTCCAAATCGACGCCGTTCGCCCGTGTCGCGTTGCGCGGCGAAGTGCCGCGCGAACTGGTCTGGTTCCTGCCGATGGTCAACCTCAATCCGTTTGGCGCGGGCGGTCTCGACGCGGATTTCGTCGCGGCGTTTGCCCGCCGCGCGCGCGGCGGATGGTCGCTGAGCCTGCGCACCGGCGCCGCCGCGACGACCACCGACCATGGCTTCGTCTGCGATAATGCATACGTCGCCTCGGCTTTTTTGCTCTCCCGCGCCCTGAATCTGCACGAACCTTTTCTGACCGCCAGCGAGGAAAGCTTTGCGACGATTCGCAAGGCGGTCGCGCTCGCGCCCAGCACGGTCAACGTCCTGATCGAGGGGGAGACCGGGGCCGGCAAACGCTCGCTGGCGGAATTGCTCCATCGCGCGTGTCACGGATGCGGCGAGCTCGCACGCGTCGACTGTGCCGTGCCCTCGGAGGTCGCGCGCGAGCTCGCGACGCTTGCTCATCAGCGCAGCGCGGGAGGCGAAGCCGCGGAGCGCGTGGTGCTGCTCGATCGCCTCGATGAACTACGCCTGGCGGATCAACTAGCGCTGGCGGGCGCGATCGGCGGACGGCGGCGGGCGGTGCGTTACTTCGCGACCTCGAAGATCGCAATCGCGCAGGCCGTCGAGCGCGGCGTCTTCTCGTCCGAACTTGCCGGCCGTTTTGGGGCGACGCTGAAACTGCCGCCGATCCATCGTCGGCGCGCGGACCTCACGACGCTCGCGCGCCACTTTTTGCGCAATGCCAATCCCTTGCTCGAATTCGATGATGGCGCGCTCGCCGCCCTGCGCGCCCATCGCTTTGGCGGCAATGTTCGCGAGCTGGAGAACCTGACGACGCGGCTGGAGATTTATGAGTCCGGGGATGGCGCGCGGATCATCAGCGCCGCGCGAGTCTCGAGCCTGCTTGCTGGTGCGGTTTCCGTACTTGCCGCCGCCGCCAAGGCGCCGCCTACTCGAATATCAGCGCGGGATAAGCCGCGCGCCCGTCTGCGGTTGGTGGCGTCCGACGGCCGCTCGATGGGGCGCGCAACGGGAGTTTGAGTATTTATGCCTTGCACCAAAGGAACAATTTTGTTGCACCGAGCCGCACTGCTGCGGCGCGGTCAGGTCGCCGTGCTCGCAGCGATCGCGATGGTCGCGCTGATGGGACTGGCGGCGCTGACTACCGACGTCGGGATGCTGTGGACGACGCGCCGGCAAGCCCAGACCGCCGCCGACGGCGCGGCGGTCGCAGCCTCACGGGCGTTGGCCGAAGGGGCGAGCGTCACGACGGCGGCCGCGGCGGTCGCCACGCTCGACGGCTTCACCAACGGCGCCAAAGGGGTCACGGTTACGGTGAACAATCCGCCGCTGAGCGGCGCGTACGCGGGCAATTCAGGTTATGTCGAGACCATCGTGCAACAGGCAGCGCCGACTTATTTTATGAAGGTGCTTGGCTACAATACGGTTAACGTGAGCGCGCGGGCGGTCGGCGGCGCGATTAATAGTCCTGCTTGTGTTTACGCCCTCGATCCTTCGGGTTCGGGCGCGTTCGCCGTGACCGGCGCTCCCCTGGTGACCAGTAGCTGCGGGATCCTGGTCGATTCGAGCAGTTCTTCAGCCCTGACGCTGATCGGCAGTGGCGCCATCAGGGCGGGGAGCGTAGGCGTCGCCGGCAACTATACCCTGACCGGATCGGGCCAAATTACGCCGACGCCGGTTACCGGGGTCGCGCCGGCGCCCGATCCGCTTGCTGGTCTGTCACCGCCTGCGGTCGGCGGTTGTACGCAGACCAATTATAGAGTTAGCGGAAGCACAAGCCCCCCACCGCTCTCGCCGGGCGTCTACTGCAACGGCATCTCGATCAGAGGCGGCCCAACCGTGACTTTCAACAGCGGGACCTACGTCCTGCTGGGCGGCGGCCTTAGCGTCACCGGTTCGAGTACGCTCTCTGGCACAGGGGTAACTTTTTATCTGACCGGGAACTCGACCTATCCGTACAATGGGATCAGTCTATCGGGCAACGCGACGTCGAATTTCAGCGCCCCGACCTCGGGTCCTCTGGCGGGCATCCTCTTCTATCAGGACCGCACGGTGCCCGTTGGCTCGAGCGCGAGCACGATCACCGGCAACAGCTCTTCGTCCTTTGACGGCACCCTTTATTTTCCGACCACCGCGGTCACCTACAGCGGCAACAGCAGCGCCTCAGGCTACACGATTCTCGCGGCCTACGACGTCGCTATCAGCGGCAGCACCAGTACCACGCTTGGAACCAACTACAGTTCATTGGCGGGTGGCTCGCCGATTAAATCGAATGCTCTCTTCGAATAAGCTGTGCCGACGGCCGCGTCGCGGTCAGAGCACGGTCGAACTCGCGCTGGCCGCGCCGGTGCTGATTCTGCTGCTGGTTGTGGGCGGTGACTTCTCACGGCTGTTCTTCACGAACATCGATCTCAATCAGGCGGCGCGGGCGGGTGCGCAGTACGGCTCGCAGACCGTAATTACCGCGGCCGATAGCACCGGGATCAAGAACGCGGTGACGACGGCCGGCTCGTCGATCAGCGGTCTTGCCGTCACTACGAGCCAATGCACCTGCGCGGCATCGTCGACGGTTGCCGCCTGCGGCAGCGGCTACAACTGCGCCAATGATACCTCGGCGACCTACGTCACGGTAAAGGCCTCGGCTACCTACACAACCATCACCCAATATCCGGGGATGCCGGCGTCGGTCCCGCTGAGCGCAACGGCGATCATGGCGGTGCAGCAATGAGATCGCGTGGCGCGCGCCGCCGTCGGCGAATTTCGGCAGGCCAGTCGATGACCGAGTTCGCGATGCTGGCGACGAGTTTTCTGCTTCTGATGTTCGCCGTCATGCAATATGCCCTCGCGACCTTCGCCTACAACTCCGTGGCCGAGGCCGCCAGCGAGGGCGTCCGCTATGCTGCGGTCCACAGTCCAACCAGTCCTAATCCGGCGACGACCGCGCAGATTCAGGCGGTGGCGGCTGCGGCGGCGCCGAGCCTTACCCCAGCCAGCGTTACGGTCACGGCGAGCTATGTCGCCGATCCCACCGAGTCCACCCACAACGACGCCAAAGTGGTGGTCTCCTATCCCTACACGCTAGCGATTCCCTTCATCTCATCGATTAGCCTGACTTTCACGAGCACCGCGCAGATGATTGTCTCGCAGTAGCTGAGCCCCTTTACGGGCAAGTGCCCGCGTTTGCCCGTAACGGGGTGAAAGCGCTATATGAGGGCATCGATTTCGTGATCGCCGGATTGGCACGAACGGCTAAGCCGAAATCGCTATGGCGCGCGGGTCATCAGCGCCGCGCGAGTCTCGAGCCTGCTGGCTGGTGCGGTTCCCGTACTTTCCGCTGCCGCCAAGGCGCCGCCTACTCGAATATCAGCGCGGGATAAGCCGCGCGCCCATCTGCGCCTGGTCGCGGCCGCCGGACGCTCCGCGAGTCGCGTCACACTGGGGTAGTCACTCATGCCCCGGTCGATGAAAGATCCCTGCTCAAAACTACGACGCTGCCGAAATGGTGCGGGCTTAATTCATCTCGCGCCTCGCGCGCAGGCCGCCGCCGGCCAAAGTTCGGTCGAGTTCATCGGGGCCGCATTCGTCCTGTTCTTCCTAATTTGTCTCGCAATGGATTTCGGCCGCATGTTTTTCGTTCAGGCGAATGTGCAGCAAGCCGTTCAGGAAGGCGCCCGCTACGCCTCTATCGGCACGCACGAGTCCGGCACCGATCCAAATACGGGACAACCCTATTCGCGAATTCAATCGATCAATAACACGATTCAGCAGGACGCGGTCGGCGCCGAGGCGATGGGCGTCGTTATCCCTCCCGCCCAGATCTCAAGTGCGCTCGGTGGAACCGGCAGCGCCGGCGGTCCGCAAGATATCGAGACTGTCGCCGTGACCGTGAGTTTGGCGTTGTGGACGCCCGTCGTCGCTCAATTGTTTAGCGGCGGCAACTACACTTTCACAGCCAGCGCCACGATCAAGAATGAACCCTTTCCTCCGGGTCAAACCAAGTGATCCCCGGAAAAATCCGACAAATGCTGACAAGACCCTATATCCATAATCTCCCGAGAAAAAATCCCTCGACAGCGAGACCCGGCCAGGCTGCAGTGGAAATGGCAATTGTCGCGCCGATTTTACTACTTTTAGTGCTGGCTACTGTGGACTTCGCTCGCGCGCTCAACGACCTGCAGGTTATGGCTGATCTAACGCGCCAAGGGTCGAGTATGGCGTCGCGCGGAACCACACTGTCCACTGCAACCAATGCGCTGGTTCAGGGCTCTGCCCCTTTGAATCTCGCGTCCTCCGGCGAAATCATCATCACGGCGATCTCTCGCGTCAACAACACTGACCAGATTACCGGCCAGGTCAGTCAGGGCGTCCTCACGAAGGCGAGTAAAATCGGCATCGGGGTCGGCAGCATCGCCACGGTGCCTTCCGCGATCGACGATATTTTTAAGAACAACTCCAACGAAACAGTATATGCGACCGAAGTTTATTACTCGTTCGCGCCAATCACGCCGTTGGCCTCGTTGTGGAATATAGTCATTCCCAACAACTTCTATCAAATAGCGTATTTTTAAACCCCACCTCGGAAACGAAATGAAGCCTTCCGATATGCTTAAAGCCAATGATCTCAGGGTCGGTCAGGTAGTCGCGATCGTAGCCATCGTGATGCCCGCCCTCATCATGCTCTCGGGAATGGCTATTGACTATGGGGTAGCGTATGTCGAGCGTACGGCGCTGTCAAAAGCGGTGGATTCGGCGGCACTCGAAAGCATGCGAAACTTAGGTGAGGGAAACACGGTCGCACAACAGGTTGCGACGGACGCTTTCAATGCCAATGTCCAGGTGCTTGGCACTTACAGCACAGCGCCGACTTTCAGCTTCAGCACAAACGTAGATGCCGCCGGGAACACCACCGCCACGATCACCGGCACCGTCTATTTCAAGCCCTTGTTTTTGCGGATTATTCCAGGGTTCCCAGCGAGTGTACCTATCGTGGTGACCGGCTCGGCGACCCGTCAGCCGCTTTATATGGCGGTGGTTCTGGACCAATCCACTTCGATGAATTACAACGGTGGCGCTGCCGCCCTTCCTTCGGCTGTGACCAACTTCGTTAATCAGTTCGACGATAGTCAAGACCACGTCTCTGTGGTCAGCTTTTCGACCGTGAACACGGTCGGCGTTCAGATGAGCAATTCTCCGCCTTTTAAGAGCAAGATTCGGAGTTACGTCAACAGCATGCCTTTCAACGGTTACACTTTTTCCCAGACTGGACTCGATAACGGCCTGAGTCAAATCAATAGCGTGTCGCTGCCTGCTAACGCGGCCAAGGTTATGGTGTTTTTCACCGACGGCTGGCCCAACATGATCCAGGACGGCCTTAACTGTCAGCAGGGTTCAAACGTTCGAACCACTGTCAATTTTTCCGAATGTGACGCTGGGGATGATGCGCTCGGGATATGCCGTAACCCATACCCACTCACCATCTTTAGCACCACCGGAGGATCGAATGTCAGCCCGTGTTCAAGTTCGTACAATCCTGCAAAGAGTTGGATGTCGTTTTATTCGCATCAATCGAATAGTTACGTCACGATAGGAGCTACCAACCAGTCGCAGTCGCTGATTTCGAACGAGTCCTTCTATCGAGCGGAGGCGTCGGCGACGACGGCTTTGAATCAGAGCGTGCAAATTTATTCTATCGGGATGGGTTCCGCGATCACTACTCAGCCGCAGGCCCAGCAGTTCCTTCAGGAAGTTGCGAATGACCCCAGCAGCCCCACGTTTAATGCGAGCTTACCGCAGGGTGAGGCGCTGTTCGCTCCGACCGCCGCGCAACTTAACGGCGTCTTTCAGCAGATCGCGTCGAAGGTGCTGTTGCGGCTCTCGCAATAGTCTGGAGGGCGATTGGCCTGTATGAGCAGGCCAAGGGAATGTCCATCATCATCGTACGTTCGGCCTTCATCATATCGTGCTGACGGCGCCAGTCAGCAGTTCAATACCCTCATTGCGCGCGCCGATGGGTGCTGTCTGAATTAAGTCATTCATCACCCGAAATTAAGACACCTTGTCACCACGAATCACGCGTGGGCGGAACGCTATGTAACCGGGCCGGAGCGTAGTCGGCTGAACCGGACGCGGCAACGGCGGTACGTCTAACGGCTCAAGCGCGGCCTGTATAAGCTCCCCAACCGTCCAGATATGGTCGGTCACGCCAAGCGCCATTGCTGGCGTGTAGCGCAGCGTTTCGTGCACGCGGCAGAGGTTGTAGAAGCTCACCCAAAGCGCCACGGCTGCCCGATGGCTTTCGAGCTTCTTGCTGAATCCGCTTGTGAGCCGCGTAAGCCGACGCATCTGCATCCGCGACGAAAGGTTGAACCGCTCCACGTAAGATGTGCTGATATTCGCGTCCTTCGGGTTGCCTCTTATCACGGTCCGATCCACGCCCGAGACGTGGCCCGGCGAATAGCGGTGCGCCGCATCTGGCAGGCTCGAATCGCTGACGTATTTTTTCGTGATTTGCGCATAATCCACGGCGCGACCAAACGCGGCCTCAACAGCGCCGATGTACGGCGCATAGCCGTCCGAAGTGATTTGCGGGCGGTTCACGATGCGGGTGCGCAAGTCCATCGCCAGCGCTTCCGTCACGATCGAGTACGACGTTAACAAGGCGACCGATTTGATCGAGGCGTATGGTGCGCGCCGGGTACGGGAAGCGCGGCGACCGCGACAGGCGAAGGTCATTCCTTTGTGGATGGTGGGTCGATAGACCAGTGTTCGACAGGGGACGGATTCCGCTGAACGCGCGAGGGTGTCCCATGCCCGCCCTGGTCAGGCGCTGAGCGAGAGGTCGGTTTCCAGTTACCCCGAGCTCAGACGCGGTCCGAGAAATAATGCGGGCGCCCTGCGGCGCTGAAAGGACGTGCGGGTTGGCGGGCATGTGCCCGCCCATCAAGTGTCTGAGGTGAGGATGGTTCCATCCTTGGGCGCCGGGGCGGGAGCATAGTGTCCCGCAGGTTCCCGGCTCAAGAGATCGGGAGGAAGGGGTGGTGCGGGCGGAGGGAGTCGAACCCTCACGAGCCGTCAAGCTCAACGGATTTTCATGCCGTCTACGGCTTTCGCCGCCCGGACGCGGCGTTTTGGAGAGCGCGCATCAGGTTTGCGGTCTGGACTATCCCTTCACCGTCCCTCGGAGGACCGAGGCTTAGGTGCTGCCCGTCTAGTCTCTACACCTTCCCGGCTGGAGGCTCCCTCCGGGCTTGGCTCGGGATTGCCATTTCAGGTTTCCCCGAATTTGGGCAGTTCTGCTTCGCCGGTTTCCCGGACGAGCACTCAAGTTTCCTTAAGTCCGTAGCGTCTGCCATTTCGCCACGCCCGCGTGGCCAACTATGTATAGCTGTCTAGCATAGGGCAGCGGAAGGTACACGTCAGTTTTCTTCTAAGTTTTCGGCTGGTCTTTTCTTCTTTTTTGTCTTTGGCCTCATGATGTTGATGGCGGTGGCATCGAGCTGGGTTTTGACGTGTGCTGCATAGTACTTTTTGATCATCTCGACGCTGGTGCGGCAGTTTTTGGCGATCTGGTAGATGTCGGCGCCTTCCATCAGGCGCAGACAGATATATGTGTGTCGGAGGCTATAGGCCGTTCGAGGGCGGCCTTCGCGATCGAATCTGAGGTTTTCCTCGTCGAGGATAGTCTTGAATAGCTCGCGCTGCCATTGAGGAAGATGAGGTCTGTCGGCCCCGGAAACCGTATTCTTCGGAACCGGCATGCGCGGACCATGCAGCCAAGGACGACAAAGAAGCAGGTGCCGGGCCTTCAATCTCTCGAACGGGCGCACGGCGCCACTCATGCTCTTACAGTAGCCGACTCCGCGCTTGCCGCGCACCTCGATCTCAAGGATGGTTTGGCCGCTCGGGTCGTCTTCGACGATTGTGACGTCCCGGAATTGAAGGCGCCACGCTTCATCGGGTCGAAGGCCGGTGTTGGCGGCGAAAAGAACATCGTCGTGAAGTTGTTCCGATTCCCATTTGTAGCGCGTCGCCCTCGGCTCTTGCGCACGCTTGCGGGTGGCTTCGTAAGTTTTTTGTATTCCTCAGGAGAGAACCAGGCGCGGTGCGAGATTTTTGGAGATGACCTGTACGGCTCGGAAAGGTCCGGCATACGGTCGAGCCATCCATTGCGGATGGCGGCTTTCAATGTCTGCCGGCCCTCTGAACCCCTCAAAAATAGCCAACTGTGAAAGGACTGCGCAGTTGGTCTGAAAGCAATCGTCGACGAACAAACCTTTTATTTCAAAGCCTTATTTAGAGACTTGCTATATTGTTTTGGGATTTTAAGTCCTATGCGTCTGCCATTTTGCCACCCCGGCGATCCTCCCAAATCATTAATAGATAAAGGTTTTCTCAAGCGGTTATCTCGATTTGGCGAGCATTTCCCCGGCGTCCCACTCCCGCTTACTCAGCATTGCGGAATAGAGAGTTTTCGGGGACCGCGCCAACCTTCGCCAAAAACGAAAGTGTAGTTTTGCCGCGCGCAACCGAGCGGTCAGCTCCAGGGCGACGACGGCTTGAGTCGCAGGGCGGTTGCGACCGCGGGATGAACGACCACGCCGTTATATGTGTTGAGGCCTAGTTGTATCGCCCGGTTGCGCGCGCCCGCCTCCAGTACGCCGTGGTCCGCGATTTCGAGCGCGTATGGTATCGTGGCGTTAGTCAGCGCATAGGTCGAGGTATGTGGGACAATGCCGGGAATATTGGTGACACAATAGTGAACTACGCCCTCGCGGACGAAGATTGGGCGCGCATGGGTAGTCGGATGCGAGAGTTCGGAAATGCCGCCCTGATCGATCGAGAGGTCGACCAACGCCGCTCCGCGCTTCATCCGCGACACCGCACGCGTCGTTATCAGGCGCGGAGCGCGGGCGCCGGGAATCAACACGGTACCAACGACCAGATCCGCCTGGAACAGTTCCTCCTCCAGTGTGGCGCGGTTTGACATCACAGTGATCGCCTGGCTGCCGAGCAGATCGTTGAGATAACGCAGCCTGACCGGATTAACGTCAAGTATCGTGACACGGGCGCCGACACCGATGGCGACTCGACAGGCGTTGAGCCCGGCGATGCCGCCGCCAATGATGAGCACGCGCCCCGGCCGCACCCCCGGCGCACCACTCAGCAGGACGCCGCGCCCGCCGTTTTGCGCCTCCAGACACCAGCCGCCGACCTGAATTGCGAGACGGCCCGCGACTTCGCTCATCGGCGCAAGCAGTGGCAGACTTGAATCGTCGAGCTGAACAGTCTCATAAGCCAATGCGATGACACGCCGCGCCAGAAGTTCGCGCGCGAGCCGCTGGTCAGCGGCCAGATGGAGATACGTGAAAAGGATTAGTCCTGGCCGCAAATAACTATATTCCGACGGCTGCGGCTCCTTAACCTTGAGGACCATCGAAGCGCGGCGCCAGACAGTGACCGCCGAGCCCGCGATCCGCGCACCTGCGGCACGATAGTCGCCATCGCCAAATCCACTGCCGGCTCCCGCGCCGCGCTGAATGATGACGCTGTGGCCATGATGCTTCAGCGCGACGACGCCCGCCGGCGTGAGCGCGACGCGGCGCTCGTCCTGCTTTATTTCGGTGGGAACGCCGACAATCATGTGCCATTACCTCGGCGGCTCGATCGCGTCGCCGGATCCGCGCCAATCAACCTTGCGAACTTTCCGAGGATCGGGCTAAACGCCGTGGCCGATCGCGCTGTCGCGGCGACTTCGATCGCGTATCTGTGCGCATCCAGGAATTATGGTGCGGCTGCAGATTCGATTAGCGACAGATCAGGCGCCTGCGTTCCCCACGGCTGCGCCACCACCGCCGAGATCGAATTATGCGGCGAGCCGTTGACCAGTCGATCGGTCCACACCAGGTACACAAAACTTTTATGCGCCGCGTCCCAAAACCGGCTGACGTGCAGGCGCTTGAATAGCACGGAGCGCTTTTCAGTGAAGGCGTCCTCGCCATTCTCGAACGTCTCTTTGACCCTGATTGGCCCGGTCTGGCGCACCGCTACGGAGGCGTCGGAGGTATCCTCGGCCAAGCCGATCGCGCCTTTGATTCCGCCCGTCTGCGACTTACTAATGAACACGGTGATGCCTTCGATTTTCGGATCATCATAGGATTCTATAATGATCTTATGATCCGGCCCGATCAGCTTGAACGCCGTATTGACGGATCCGACCGTATGGTGCGTCTCACTCCCACTTCGGCAGCTCAGCAGCAGCCCGGCGGCCCCGAGCGACGCCACGATCGCCATAGCCCGTTTCGCTTTCCGCTTCTCCCTCATTCTCGTCCTCGCCATGAACCCTGTGCGACCATACCCGAACAAACCAAGAAGATAAAAGCCAGTCGAGGCGGGCAACGCCTCCCCGTCGCTTCACGCTTGGCAGCATTTCCATTCAGGGCTCCTGTGCAGACTGACCCGATTTGCAATCGCGCAGAGTCCGCGCACTATCGCCCTCGCCGGCAATGCGTCCGCAGAAGCCCGGACTTTCATCTGTCTCAAGTTACCGGTAGTTAGTTTCCGCGAGATTCACGCGATGGCCGAACGCCTGGTTCATTTCATCGTCCCCTTGACGTGAGGTATCGCTGGGCGTCGCTTGCCGTGCTCGCGTTGCTGACGCTCGTTTTCGGCCGTTACGCGCTCAGAGTGCGCATGTACAGTGAATTTCGCGACCTGCTGCCTCAGGCTCATCCGTACGTCCTCAACTATAATCATTTCCGGCAGATCTTCGGCACCGCGAACGTGATGACGCTTCGATCTCGAAGTCAAGCGCAGGCGACATCTTCAATGCAGCCACGCTTAACAAGATTCGCTACCTCCATCGGCAACTCGATCTGATGGACGGCGTCGATCACGACCTGATCGATTCGATAACTGGCACTAACGCGCGCAAATTGATCGCGACCAGCGGTGGCTTAATCATCTCTCGCCCGTTGCTGCCGGACGTTATACCCACCTCGGCAGCGGACCTCGCGCGTCTTAAAGACGAAGTCCTGCACAGTCAAGCCTACGGCGTACTGGTCGCGCAAAACGGCAAGAGCGCGCTGGTCACCGCCGGCTTCAACGAGGACCGAGTTGACTATGGCGACATCCACCGCCGGCTCGAACGGATGCGGCGCGCCGTGGAGGACGACAATACGGTCCTGTATGCAACCGGCGAGCCCGTACTCAAGGCGTGGTGCTGGTTCTACGAAGGCGACCTGGCGCGCATCTTCGCGGTTACCGGCCTGTTCATAATCGGCACCCTCGTTCTCTACTTCAGGCGGCTCTACGGCGTGCTCTTGCCGATGATCGGCGCGGCGGCACAGGCGGTCTGGGGTCTCGGCTTCGTCGGGTTCCTCGGCTACAACTTCGACGTGCTTGTGCTGGTGATCCCGCTGCTGGTGACGGCGCGCGCCGCGAGCCACGGCGTGCGTATCAGTCGTCGGCGCCGTCGCCGCTGGTGATTCTTCAGTACATGGACTATAACGCGCGCAACGGGCAATTTGTCGTTTACTACAAGAATGTCGAAGGCGCGACGTTGCTCGAGGCGATCGCGCGAGCCCAACTATTCATCGCGACTCACCCTTCGCCACACGTTAAGTTTGTGCTAGCAGGCGGCAGCGTTGGTCTGACCGCGGCGCTCAATGACGAAATTATCTACTCCGATCGCACCAGTACAATCCTCATCATGGGCGTGGTTTTCGGCCTGGTCGCACTGAGTTACGCTTCGTTCACGGCGGGTGGGATGGTTCTGCTGACTCTGATCGCCGCCGGTGTAGTGAGTTTTCTTTACATCGGGCTCAAAGGCTCAGGGATCAACATCAATACATTGCCGGTAACCGCCGTCGGCATGGGAATCGGTGTCGACTACATTCTCTATGTTGTCGATCGAATCCGGCGTGAGTATCGACGTATCGGCGACTACGACCAGGCAATCCGGCGGGCCATCAGCACTTCCGGCATGGCGGTTACCTTCACCGCGACGACTCTGGTGGGCGGCGTCATCCCTTGGTACTGGATGTCCGAACTCCGCTTCTCGGCCGAAATGGCCCTGCTGCTAGGCCTGCTTATGCTTACGCACTGGCTCGCGGCGATTACGTTGGTCCCAGCGATCTTCTCGATCGTGCGACCGCAATTCGTCGCCCGCAAGTCCGGGCGGGCCGCATTGAGAAACGCTACTTAAAACTCTTTCAACGGTTCCATGCGCGAGGGCTAATATCGGCCGCCGGCTCGCTAGCGATTGGTCGCCGAGCAGGACCATGAGGAGGCGTCGTTGACGGGCCCGACGTCATCGTAGATGGCTAGTTCCGGATAGGCGCAAAGCGGCATGGTGCGATCAATCGGCGCGGTCGGATTGTCATTGATATGATGGCTGGCGACGATGCCCTCCGGAACAACGCCCTGCTCAACCCAACTAACCAAGGCCGAGACCGCGTCAAAAGAATTCGGCCCAGGACCAAAGCCCTGACAATGATGCATCCCAGGCGCCATGAACAGCCGGATGCTGTCGGCGGTATTACTACCGAGCGTCGCCTGCACATTGTTGTAATAGTTTACGCTGACATAGGGTGAAAACACCGGATCACTCCAGCCGTGATACATGAGCAATTTATGTCCTGAGGTGACGAAAGGCGTCAGGTCCGCGTTCATGCCTTCACCGCCAAGACTCGCCGTGCGGCTGGTGATCGCACTGAGCTGGACTTGGTTCGAGAAGCTTATCGTTTTTGTATCCAGATTAGGGTTGTTGGAAATAAAGTATTTGTAGAAACCATCTTGCGCGGCCCATTGAGTCGGTGTCAGCGGAAAGCCTGCCCATGGCTCGGCCCCCGTAAAGCTCGGCAGCTTGCAGGAACTTTGTGGGCAACCCGTGATCATTTGCGGCCAGCCTGCATCCGCCGGCGCGCTTTGCGCCGGGTCGCTAATACTAAGACCCGGATAGAGCGTGGCGCCGGCGGTATCGACCGGTCCCTGATAGATCTTGTTGACAGCGGCGATCTGCCCGGCGGTCAGACAGCCGGTGGTTTGACCCGGACTGCACAGCAGGGCAGCCGGATTGAAGGCGCAAGCAGCAGGATTTTGGATGAGGCCGTCCACCACTCCGTCAAGACCATCACACTGAGTTAGTACGGCCTGATTGAGCAGCGTTATCGCGGCGCTGTCGAGATAGCTGTTCGGAGAAAGAATAGCCTGCGCGTTCGCGTTGAAGGCCAGATAGTTTTGGCCGATCGCCGGGTCTCCTGCCGCGATACCGTCGAAGTCGGTGGGATAATTCTCGGCTTCAACCAGGCCCTGCCGTCCGCCGGTAGAACAGCCGGCAAAGTACGAATGGTAGGCCGGATTACCATAATAGCCACTCAAGATCTGCTCCGCGGCCACTGCCGATTCGTGCACCGCGCGGTACTCAAAATCGAGCACCGCCGGCGTATTATTCAGCGCCCAGCTCGCATCGCGGTTGGCGCCGGTGTGGCCAGTGTCAGTCGCCGCAACGGCGTAACTACCCTGCAGGCTGCTCAAGTCGAAGGGGATCGACCCGGCCAAACCGGCATTACCAGCAAAGAGGAAACGCGAATTCCAATAGCTCGAATCCGGCAGCCCGACTTCGTAGTGGATGACGTCTCCTAAGGTTGCATCGGTGGTGATCGAAGCGTTGATTTGGCAGTAGGGGATAGCGCCACTGGTGGTTTCAACCGCTGAGGTAATCTTTGAGTTGCTGGGCGCAATCGACTGAATTGATGCAACGTCGCAACTGACCGCCAAAGCACGGGTCGCGCATATGAAAAGATCCGCAGCCAAAAACAGGCCGATGAAGAAACGAGGTCGCATTCCGATGATCCCCCGACGGTTCAACAGATATGGTCGTCCCGTCTATCGCGTCATGTGCGAATCGTCCGGGCGACCGTCGGGTCTGACTTAGTGCAGGAGGTGTGCCTGCTGCCTGGTGGCCAAGCGATCGACCGACAACCGCCTCAATTGCTTCGGTTTGCCGGCACGATTGACAAAATAAGGAGAGGCTGGATGGTGACTCAAACCCGAAAATCAGGACGATTAGTGTTCCTCGTCGGCGCGAGTGGGACAGCCAGGAGTGATTAGGAAACCCAGGGCTCTGGACTTGTCTCGGGCCAAAGGCGGCCGAGATCGCAGTTTTGGACAAACTCGTCATTTCGGACAGAGTGCTCGGCTAATTCACCGGAAATAGAAGCGGGCCGGCGGTAATGATCTTGGCTGGTCCGCGGAAATATGGTGAAATTCGGGCGATGGAAAAGCACATAAGCAAGCATCCGGAAACGCAGCACTTGCCCGGCGATGTTGTTCACTATCGCGAATATAAAATACTGCTCGAGCCTGACAGGTTCACGAGTAAAAATGGCTTTCTCGAATTTTGGGAAACGGCCTCCAGGACTCTCAAGAAGCTTCACCTCAAAGTCGACGTCGACGATAATGCATTTGATAGTCAGGTACGCGAGGTGCTCTTCTACGACACGCCGGAGTTCGACCTCTTCAACCACCATTTCATCCTCCGCAAGCGAACTTTCTACGACCAGGGATGGCCACGGCCCGATCACGAGCTGACTTTCAAATATCGCGCCCCTGACCTCAAAGACGCTGCCGCAATTGACGTCCGCCCGCACCTGGGAGGGCACGAAGAAATAAAATTTAAAGAGGAGCTGCTGCTAGAGCGCGATCGTCTGGGCGGGATGCGCAGTGTGTATTCTCACGGCTGCGTGCTCATTTCGCCAAAAATTGAGCTCGATCGCGGCATCGAAGACATCGCCCGCGCCTTTCCGACTTTGAAGCAGATAGACATACGCCCCAGGACCAAAATGGCGCTGGTCAATAATATGGCGGTCGAGGAAGTACAAAACACACTGGGCATGATCCACTTCGGCCATCACTTCAAAGGCAAAACCACAATCGCAATATGGCGAAGCCGGGCACTGGAAAAATCGCTGTCGGGAGAATTCGCCTTTCAGTGCAAGTTCGACCATTTGGAAGAGGTCAACAAGGAAGCCCTCGAGCTCTCGGAGGAGTTCTATAAAACGGTCCAGCTGGATTGCGCCGATTGGATCAAACTCGGCAGCACCAAGACCGCGATGGTCTATGGGCTTGGCGCGAGCGGGCATCTGAATAACCATGAGTAAGGACGCCGGCTCGGGCTGAATTCGCGGTTCCTTGAATGAATTGGCCAGGTGAAACGTCGTCTTACATTCGGCGTATTAGGATTAACCACGCAACGCTTGCTGAATCCGGCGTTGTGTGAAGATTATAGAAGCCAAATGCGTACCTTTAAGATCAATCTGTTTGACTTGCGCGCGCCGAGGCTTTGTCGTTGGACCCTCCACCCCCGTGAATTGGCGCAGCGCGTCATGCTTGCTGCGCTCGCACTCACGCTGGGCGGCTGCGCCGTTGCCGACGCGCCGATCAAGGATATGCCCAAGGTTGTTGCGGCCCCGCAGGCCGGGCAGCTCGCCGTCACCTCGCAGCCGGGCGCGACGATCGGCGCGGTGCAACCGGTCTATGTCTCGATAGCGAACGGCTCTGACGCGCCGTTGTCCGTCGTGCCCAGCCAGATTTTTGCCCTCGATGAGGGCGGCAATCGGATTGCGCCGTTGCCTGCCGCCGAGGCCGCCCGGCAGGCGGGCGGCGCCGGCGACCTTAAGGCCGCGCTCACGAGCGCGGCGACCAGCGGCCTAATCCTGGGTGCGGTCGGCACCGGAGTAGGCGCTGTCGCGGGATCGCTGCTCGGCAGCGGCGCAGTCGGCGCCGGGGTCGGCGGTGCGATCGGGGCCGCTGAGGGCGGCCTGGAGGGTGCTGCCGCCGGACCGCAGAAAGCCGAACAGCAAGCTAATACGCAGCTCAACGCGCTCGCGCTGCAGCCGAGCTCTGTCGCTCATGATTTTACCGTGAGCGGCTATGTCTTTTTCCCCAAGGGCAACTATCGGCAGCTTCAGATGGTGCTGGTTGACGGCGAGAGCGGGGACACGCAGATCATCAACCGTCCGTGGTAATGAGCGCGTGCTGCGCGCTCAACGAGAACGAAAACCTACTTCTTGCCCTCGAGGAGCGCGTCCAGCGCCTCATTGACGAAATACCTCTGCGCCGGGTCGCGACTGTCGAGTTCAGCCGTGCGCCATCCTATCCATTGAGCCAAACCGGCCGTCGCGACGCCGGCGAGGTTGTCGTCGCCGACCGCCTCGGCGATCCGCTGAAGCTCCCGATAGAGCTCCTCCGTGATCGTCAGCTCAAGCTTTCTTTCTTCCATCGCGCTCGACCCATATAGTCACGTCCGCGTAGTCGGATCAAAGGCCTGCGAGCGGGATCGTTAACCGCGCAGCCCGCGGCCGCAATGAGCATCGGCGAAGCGCAGGCGAAATTGGCTGCTACCGGAAAATATTCAGGAATTATCGTCGAGTACCTCGACGACGGCCGCCTGCGCGCGGCGGTGGCGCTGCGCGAGTACGCCGATCAGGTCGTTGTCGCCGAGGGCTCCGGCGCGGAGCGCAAAATTCCGCGCGATTTGGTGCTGGTCCGCCATCCGGATCGTCCGGCCACGCACGAAAACGCGCGCGAGCTGCTCGCCGCATTGAAGCTCGAGCACGAGCGGCTTGCGGGCGAACTCGATCTGAATCTGCTTTGGGAGATTGTCCAGGAAGACCAGCGCGGCCGCAGCGCGACGGCTCTCGCCGAAATCTTTTTTGGGCACGCCGCGCCGGTCGAGATTGCCGTGATGCTCGAGGCGCTGCTCAATGACCGGCTCTATTTTGTGCGCCGCCACATGGAATTCGTCCCGCGCAGCGCGGAACAGGTCGAGCGGCTCCGCACACAGCATCAGCGCACCCGCCTGCGCAGCGAGGGCGGCCGCCAAAAGCGCCGGCTGCTCGCTAGCTTGCTTGAAGATGGTCCGCAGTCGCCGATAGCCGAGGCTGCGCCGTTGATCGAGGAGCTGACCCGCTACCTCGAAAATCCATTTACGCGCAACCGCGAGACCGCAACGATGCTCGAGGCGGTTGCCGGCGAGCTGACGCCGGCCGAGGCCGCCTACGAAATTCTCGAGCGCCTGGGCGCGCGGCCGGACGGACCGCGTTACGCCCTGATCGGTGGCCTGCGCACCAACTTCAGCGCGGCCGCGACGCAGGAGGCTCTCAACGGCGCGACGCCGCGACGCGCGGCCGGCGCCGCGCATCGGACGGTCACGATCGATGACGCCGAAACCGTCGAGATTGACGACGCGCTCGCCTGCGAAACGCTGCCCGGCGGCGGCTTTCGCGTCCGCGTCCATATCGCATTGGTCGCCGACTTCGTCGCCAAGGGCGGTCCGATGGACGTCGAAGCCGCCGCGCGCGGAACGACGGTCTATCTGCCGGAGACCACGGTGAGGATGCTGCCTGACGCGGTCTCAACCGATCGCGCCAGTCTGCGCGCCGCCGCCGAACGTCACGTGCTGACTACCGACGTAAGCTTGTCAGCTACCGGCGAAGTGACCAGCTATGAACTCTACCCGGAGCTGATATGCGTGGATGCGCGTCTGACCTACGATCAGGCGGACGCCATAATTGCGGACGCCGCGATCGAAACAGAGAATGCCGCTCTGCTCGCGCGATTGCGCGAGGCGACCGTGATACTGCGGGAACGCCGTCGCGCTGCTGGCGCGCGGTTGATTCAGCGGCGCGAACCCAAAGTCACCGTAGTCGGCGATCAGATCGACATCCGGATTATCGATCCGGCCTCGCCCAGCCGCGAGCTGGTCGCCGAGCTGATGGTGTTGAGCAACTATATCGCGGCGCGCCTTGGCGCCGACCGTGGCGCGCCGATGATCTATCGAGTCCAGCCGAATCCGATGGACAACACACTCGCGCAGCGCGCGCGGCTCTCGCTCTATCCTGAGTTCCACGCCGGGGTCGGACTCGAATGCTATGTGCAGGCGAGTTCACCCATCCGGCGCTACCTGGATTTGGTTCTGCAAAGGCAGTTAATCGCGATAACGGGCGAGGCTCCCGCGCCGGCTTATACGCGGGAGGAATTGATGGCGGTGTTGGCCGCGGCCGAAGCGGGCGAGGATGAAGGACGCCAGCTTGAACGCCGGGCTAAACGCTACTGGACTTTGATCTATCTCAAGCGGCACGCGCTCGAGCGACCGCTTGAGGCCACGGTGGGCCGCGACGGCGCCAGCGCAGAATTGGACGCATACGCCGTGCGCGGCAGTTTGCGCGGCGCGCCGAATCTCTCGGCCAACGCTCGCGTGATGGTGATGGTTGGGCGGATCGATCCTGTTCGGGGCGGGCTGACGCTTAATTACCTGGAGACCATAATGGCGGCGGCGGAAGGCGCTGTTTGAAGCGCCTTCCGCCCCCCTCTTGCCCCGCCGCCTTGATCCTCAGTCCAGTTCGCGATCGCCCTTGAGGCTATCCTGCTCCAGCCGCCACCGGTCGATCGATTCGATATTGAAGCGCCAGTCACTGCCCATCTTAAAGGCCGGCAGGCTCCCGCGTTTCAATTGGCGATAGACCGTCGAAGGATGAACCTTGAGATAATCTGAAAGCTCCTTGACCGTCATTACGTGACTGCTCTCCGTCTGCATCGCGTCCCCCCTTAGGCTAGTATAAAGTTCCTTTTGGAACAACCTACGAGAAGTGCAAGCGATGTGCCATCAGTCAAAACGACTAAAAGCATTGTAACGAAAGGAAAAAGAAGTCTATGACTGCTGGATAGCGTCAAGATTTTGGCGCTATTGTCACTAAAAGAGCCGTGCTGGCTCGATGTGGCGGAACAGGAATCAGCTCAGCTCCATTCAGTTGTCGAAGACGACGACCAAAAAATCTCGCCACGTCGACTCCCGTGCTCATCGGGCTTTGGAGGGTGCGAATCGACTCAGGTTTTGTGATCAAACGTGGCCGATCAATTCACGCTGGGTGTCAGCGACAGCCTTGAGGATGCCCGCTTCGTCGCGTGCACCATGCAGCAGAATCAGGCGCTGGACACCGGCGTCGGCGAAGCGTTTGGCGGCGTCGCGATCGACTCGTCCGCGCGGACAGACGCTGATTTCAAGATCCTCGAACTTTCGCCCGGCCGCGGCGCAGGCGGATTTCAACCCGTCGATACAGGCGACGGTTGCCCCAACGTCGAGGGCAAAGCCGAACCATCCTTTGGCCAGCCGTGCGCTGCGTGAATAGGCTTCTTTCGTATGGCCGCCGAAAACTATCTCGGGATGGGGCTTTTGCACCGGACGCGGCATCGCATTGATCCCGCCGAAGTTGACGAAACGGCCGTGATACTCGGGCTGCTCCATGCTCCAGAGCGCGATCATCGCGGCGAGAAATTCCTCGCTGCGCGCGCCTTTATGATCGAACGGCGCGCCGATCGCATCGAACTCGGGCTTGAGGTAGCCCACTCCGATGCCGAAGATGAGGCGGCCGTTCGACAGCACATCCACCGACGCCAATTCCTTGGCGAGTACAACCGGATTGCGCTGTGGCAATATGACGATGCCGGTGCCAAGCTTCACGCGTTTGGTATGCGCGGCGATAAACGCCAGGGAGACCGCACAATCGATGAAGGGAGTATTGGCCGGAACGGGCGAAGGCGGCGCTTGCGGCTCGGGCAGCACGATATGCTCTCCCGTCCAGAGGCTCTCGAAGCCGGCCTCCTCTGCGGCGCGCGCGACGGTTGCAGCAATCGACGGATTAGCGCAAGGACCGAAATTGATGCCGAATAATCCGAATTTCATACGCCGAGAAGTAACATATTCCGCCTTTAAAGTGTCAACCCGGCAGCGCCGAAACCCAAGGTAAGCACGATGCGATGCGCACAATGCGGGACTGAAGCCGTCACCGGTGCGGCCTTTTGTTCGCGCTGCGGGACGCGGCTCCAGGCGCCGCGTCCCGACGCCGTGCGCGAGTATGCACTCAGCCGGATTTTGCCGTCGTGGTGGCATTTCGCGCGCGAGATTGTAATCGCGCTCGCGATACTCGGTAGCGGCGTTTATCTGCTCGTAGCGCGTGCGGGCAGCCCGCGCGGCGGCCTCGTGCTGATCGCGCTCGCGGTCGTGGTCTTCGCGATGATTGCGCTGGCGCGGCGGCAAATCAGTTGGAGCCTGACCTCCGATCGCCTGATCGAGCGGCGCGGGTTGTTGGCGAGCCGGCGCCGCGAGATGGAGCTCGCCGACGTGCGCTCGATCGAAGTCGATCGCTCGGTGATACAACGACTCCTCGGGCTCGGTAACATAATGATAGCGTCGGCCGCGAGCGCGGAGTTTCTCATCCGCCTGACCGACATCCCCGACCCTGAGCAGGTCGCGGAGATCCTCCGCCGCGCGCGCTTGAAGCGCCTCGCCTGAGCGTGGGGCGAAGGAAGTTTGTGAGATGAGCGGGCATCCGACACTGCGTTACGAACGCAAGCTCTGGCGTGAGGGCGTGCGCGTCGTTGCCGGAGTGGACGAAGCCGGCGTCGGTCCGATGGCCGGACCGGTGGTGGCCGCGGCGGTGATCTTCGAGCAGGAAATTTTCATTCGCGGCGTGAACGACTCGAAGCAGTTACCGCCCGAGCGGCGCGAGGCGCTCTTTCCGCGTATCAAGGAAAAAGCGCTCGCGGTCGGCGTAGGAATCGCCACGCCGGGCGAGATCGATCAGCTCAACATCTTCTGGGCGACGATGGCGGCGAGCGCGCGCGCCTTGCAGGCTCTGACGCTGTCGCCCGATCACGTGCTGGTCGATGGCCGCCGTATCCCCGAACTCAAGCTGCCACAGACCCGAATCGTCGGCGGCGACCGCAAGAGCTTCTGTATCGCCGCGGCCTCGATTATCGCCAAGGTCACGCGCGACCGCATGATGCTCGAGTACGACGCGCTGTATCCTGAGTACGGCTTCGCGCGGCATAAGGGCTACTGCACCGCGGAGCATTTCGCAGCGCTCGACCGGGTTGGCCCAAGTGCGATCCATCGGCGTTCCTTCGCGCCGGTCTGGACGGCCGCGCAGCGCAAATTGTTCTAGCCGCGATTTTCACGCTTGGTGGTGCCCGCGATTCGTGCGCCGCAGCCGTTTGAGCTTGACCGCGTTTCTGATCGGACGGTCGGACGCCTGGCCCTGATTGAACATTTTCGCGATCGACCACGAGACTTCAGCGACGTAGATATTGCCCTCGCGATCGACGCAGATGCCGTGCGGCGCGGTGAGCTGATCGGGCTCTTCCCCCTGCCCGTTGTCGCAGAGCTTGGCGAGCAGGCGGCCGTCGAGGCTCCAGATGCTGACCCGCGGCCCCATCGTGCGCGCGCCGTTCCAGATCGGCCAGAAGCCGGCCGGACCGATCCCGCCCCACCACGCTGAACTCAGCTCGCCGATGTAGCACAACTGTTCCGGGCTCGCGGTGTCGATACACATGCCGCACGGCAACGCCATCCCGGTCCAGATCGCCTCGAGCTTGCCGTGCGGCGTAAAGACCTGAACGCGATGGTTGTGCCGATCGGCGACGTACACGTAGCCGTCGCGGTCGGTACAGATATTGTGCGGCAGACTGAATTGACCGGGCTCGTTGCCGGGCTCGCCCCACGAATAGATCAAGCGGCCGTCGGGAGTGTATTTGTGCACTTTGGCGTTGCCGTAGCCGTCGGAGATGAAGAGTTCGCCGGTATTCGGATGAATCGCGACGTGAGTGCATTGATAGAAGGGCAGCCCGCTCATCGCAGGCGCGGGCTTGCCGGGCGTGCCGATCGTCATCAGGATTTCGCCCTCGAGCGTACACTTGCGCACCGTGTGATCGAAGGTGTCGGTCAGCCAGATGGTGTCGTCAAGACCCATCGTGACGGCGTGAGCGTTGGGAAAGGTTTTCTTGTCGCCCCAGCTATGGAGAAATTTGCCGTCGCGATCGACGATGATGATTGGCGTATCGCCGCGATTGAAAAGATAGACCCGCTCCTTGCGGTCGATGCCGACGCCGGCGATGTCGTAGTTCCAGCCGTTGGGGCCGGCGGGCATCCGCGCCCAATTCTCGACGATTTCGTAATGGTAATCGCCCACGCCGGTCTGTAGCGCCATAGCGGAGTCCTCCACCGCCTTCGTTAGCAGATACCTTGGCCGGTGACCAATCGTCGATTTGGCAATACTACCGTTGGCGATATGCGCGCATCTTATGACGGCAAACTTTTTATCTCTGGCGTCGGAGCCGAAGCTTCGGCTTTCCTTGCGGGAGCCGGCCAAGGGTACAGGTCTTTTTTCACGAGGTCGTAATTCGCGTCCAGTTCGGGTTCCATCAGCAAAAGGGCGGCGACGCGACGCGCGATATCCGTGACCGCGCGTGCTTCATCCATCTTGAGCGCGCGGCCGAGAATCTGGCGCTCGCGATAGCTGAGCCACTTTTTGATCACTTGGTAGCCGCCGATCGTGTACTCCCAAACGCGGATCGGGATATTTCGCCAGAAGGCGAAAGTGTTCAGGTACACATCCATTGTGTGATCGCCGAGCAATTCGATGATCTGTTCGTTGGAAAGGCCGAGTGCGGAGGCGCCGGCGGCGAGTGCTTCGCGTTCCTTCGTCGTGTAGTCACGCTCGATGAACTTTCCCTTGCCGGGCATCACGGCGCCGCCCTTGCCCCGATGGCCCCAGCCGGCAGTCACGTCGAGATCGCCGACATCTGGATTCAGCGACCCGCCGCCTTCGCGGGAGATCGCGGCAACTATTCCGAGTTCGGGTCGGAGTTTTCCGACGGTGACGCCCTCGACGGAGTTTTCGGGATCAAGCAAGCCTGCGAGCGCGCGCCCAAGGATGGCCGATCTAGCGAGCGCATCCTTCGACGCTGGCAGGGGAATCCGCGGCCAATTGCTGCGCAGGCTAGCCAGATTGTCCCGACGATAGAACGATGAAGCCAAAACACTCGCGCAATGGTAGAAGAGTGTCGTCTCGTTCGCGTTGGCTGATGCCAGACATTGCATAGCCGACTCACTGAGGTTCGGCTTCGGAGCGTCTGCGGATAGCAGAGATCGATCGCTCTCTTTCAAATATAGAGCGAAACCTCTGGCGCCGCTGTCCATACAATTCAGATCGTTAAGAGTCCGTAGGGATAAACCCGGCTCCGCCAAGTCCTTGCGGGTGCGTCCGGTAGTGAAGAGGAAGATGTTACCGTCGAAAATGTTGGGAAAATATTCGGAGCGCTTCTCATCGAGAAGCTTCGTCTCAGGCTCCCAATAGAGCCATCGATAATCGAATGGCCGGTAACAAAACCGAACAATCTTTTCCGGCATGAAGCCGCGTTGAGTAAGATATCGGCGTGTCTTCTTCGCGTCGAATCGCGCCGTACTCGTCATCGCGGTCGGCATGATCGCTCGGATATCCGCATCGTCAAGTTTGGGATCGAAATATTGCATCATCCGCTCGATGAGCCGCTCCTTATCGATGTCCACGACGACGTCATCGCGGCTCGTCTTCACGCCGGGAAAAGACACCGGAAACAGTTCCGGCAAGAGCGGCCACGCAAGGTAATTGGTTTCGATAGCGCCGGGCTGAAACGATAATCCCAGTCCCAACGCGGGATGCAACCCTTCGTAGTTTGCCGTGAGATTGTTGTCCGCCTCGTCAAGAAGTTGCGCCCGTTTTTCCTTGCCCCACAGATTGCGAAAACTCACACTCTGAGCGCCATGCGACTTCTCGCGACGAGTGAGCAATGCGATCGCAGTGCCGACCTGAATCCCCTCGCGGTTGAACTCGGTCGAGAAGATGCTCGGGTCGGATTCACCCTCGGGCGTCAGCTTTCCAGTCTTGTATTTGTCGCCGTTGAGGCAGTCGATCGAGATCTGATCGAAGCGCTCCAGATAGCGTTCGCGCATGCCGGTGAACGAAAGCCCGTCGAGCCACGAATAGTTCGAGATGAAGCAGACGATTCCCTTGCCGGTCTTCTCGACGATTTTCCGCTCGGCCATGCGATAGAAGCGAACATACAGATCGTTCAAACCCTGTCCCTGCGGCTGCGGCGCGCGCTTGGCAGTTCGATAGGCCTGCGACAAATCGCGTTCTTCATCGACCGCGAGTCCGGCAAATCCGTTGTACGGCGGATTTCCCAATATCACGAGGATCGGCTTGGCCTGCTTGACCCGTTCGGCGGCGTCGCGCTCCTGCAGTAGCTCGGGGAACGCCAGCAGCATCTGCGGCTTGGAGCCGTCGGGCGGCTCCCATCCGGTCAACGCGTTGGTCAGGTAAACGCCGGCCCGCTCCTTCGCCGCGAAAGGCGCGTCGAGGGCCTGGAGCATCAGCCCAATTTGTAAATGCGTAACGACAAACGGCGCAGGTAAGATCTCGAAGCCGAACACGCGCTCCATCGCGGCGCGCTTGACCTCCTGCGCCGTGAGCGCATCACCGCCCTTCTCGCGAAGAGTGTCCGCTATCCAACCGAGGACCTCGATTAGGTAGGAGCCGGTGCCGCAACACGGATCGAGGACAAAGACATTCGGGGCGGCGAGACCGTCGGTAAGACCTAGCTCCTCGCGCAGCACCTGATCGACGCGCGCGACCATGTAGCGCACGACTTCGCGCGGCGTGTACCAGACGCCAAGCTGCTTGCGGAGTTCCGGGTCGTAAGCTTCGAGAAACGGCTCGTAAAAGTATTGTACGGCGTGATGCTCCTCGAAGGCGGTAAAAAATACGGCGCGATCAATTCGGTTGAGAACAGTTCCCGTCCAGTCGAGCACCTCGGGCAATTCGAGCCCGGCCAGCGACGCCGGATTGCTCGCCTGATGAAACAATTCCGCCAGCACGGGAACGCGCAGATAGTAGCCCGCGGTGCGCCAGTCAAAGCGCGCTTTACGATCCGCCGGCGGATGCTCGCGCGTCCAGAGCACCCATGCGGAAAAGACGCCGTAGAAGAGCGTCTGCACCAGCGTCGAGCGAAAAAAATGCTCGCCCTTTTTGCCTTCGAATTCGATCCCGAGCGCCTCTTCCAGCGCGCTGCGGATGGCTGACAGCGCCGGCGCCTCACGCTTCTTCTCGACGCGTCTCAGCGCCTCGCGGGCATAGGAGGCCATGAACCAGGCCGCATCCTTGGGCGCCGCCAAAGCCGCGGCGTGAAGCATCACCCGCTTGAGGAAATCGACGAAAGCATCGCCGTGCTCCGCCGCGAGCGCGCGCGGGTGGCTCGCCGCCGTCCAAAAGGCCGCCTCGCTCGGGGCGAGGCGATAGTGTTCGAGCTTGACGGGCTGCCCGTCGGCGTCGGCGCCGACGAGCAGGAAGTCATGGTAATTCGTGACGAGAACCTGGCGGTACGCCTTCCAGTATTTCGATACTTGCGCGCCGTCTGCCGTGAGCAAGACGTCGCCGCCCGCCGGCTTCGCCTCGACCACGCCACGCGCCGGCTTCGTCCCCGGTAAAGGTTCGTCCGCCGAGGCCTTCTGGAATTGATCGGGTGTAAAAAGACCGATATCGGGAATGCCGGCGCCATGGCTCGGGTGAACGATACATCGCACCTTGGGTTTTAGAGTTGCCCCGACGGCGTCCAATAGCGCGGCGAGCGCCGGATAATAGGAAGTCTCGGGAACAGCAGACCCGGACCGGCGGAGGTCGCGAAGTTCGCGAAGGTAGTTTTCCAGGGGGTCGTGCGCCATCTTGAATTGGCTGGCACTGTAGCATCCCCGCTTCGGGATTGGCGACGGAATCGCTCTTCAGAAGCGGCCCGCTTTTGTGACACCAATCGCCGAATGTGAATGCAACCGTTGGCGATTTGCAGCGCATTTTTATAGGCTCGCCATAACCTCTATGGCGAATTTCGACCTCAAGGACCGCGCGGCGATCGTCGGCGTCGGCCAATCGCAATACGGCCGTCGCCTGATGCGCAGCCCAATCGACCTCGCCGCCGATGCGATCGCCGCCGCACTCGACGACGCCGGCCTGGCACGCCATGAACTCGACGGCATGATCGTCAGCTTCGGCACGCCGATCGGCGCCGACGGCGACTCCATCGCGCAGGTCCTCGGCCTCAAGTTGCGCGCGGCCAATCAGACCTGGGCGCACGGCCGCTTCACCGCAAGCTGCATCCAATGGGCCGCGATGATCGTCAATGCCGGGATGGCAGACGCGGTCGCCTGTCTCGCCTCCGTGAGTTTCTCGGGCATGCGGAGGCCCATGATGGGTGGCGCCAGCGACAGCGAGGGTGCGCGCGAGGCCGGCGGCGGCCACGGCGAAGACCCGGTCTATGGGATGACTTCGCCCGGAGCGGGCGCGGCGCTGGTCGCGCGCCGCTACTTCGAGCGCTACGGCGCCGATAGCCGGTCGCTCGCCGCAGTGCCGGTCGCCTTCCGCAAACACGCGGCGATGAACCCGGCGGCGATCATGCGCGAGCCCTTCAGCGTTGACGATCATCAGGCCTCGCGCTACGTCTGCGAGCCGCTTCACCTGCTCGATTACTGCCTGATCAACGACGGCGCCGCGTGCGTGATCGTTACCACCGCGGAGCGGGCGCGTGATTGCAAGAAGCCGCCGGTCTATATCGGCGGGATGCAACCGCTGCCGGGCGGGCACGAGGAGTTTATCTGGGCCTACCCCGGACTCGGCGTGGTCCAGCAGCCAGTCTTCGACTATGACGCCGGTCTGCAGCCGGTCTATCGGATGGCCGGGGTGGGGCCCGCCGATATCGACGCGCTCTTCACCTACGACGCCTTCTCGATCCTCGCCTGGATGGCGCTCGAGCGCTTCGGCTTCTGCAAACCCGGCGAGGCCGCCGGCTTCACGCAAAACGGCCGCATCGAGCTGGGCGGCGCGCTGCCGATCAACACCAACGGCGGCCTGCTCTCCGAGGCGCATATCATGGGCTGGAACCATCAGGTCGAGATCGTGCGGCAACTGCGCGACGAGTGCGGCCCGCGCCAGGTCGAGGATGCCGAGGTTATCCAGTGGGCAAACGCCTACGGCGACTCACTGATTTATCATCGTTAACCCGCGCGCCCGACTGAGAACGAGGCAAGAAAACTTGGCTGACGTCCCGTATCAAAAACCGCTGCCCGCGATCACGTCGCTTAACCGGCCTTACTGGGAGGGCCTCAAGCGGCGTGAGCTGCGGATGCAACGCTGCGACGGTTGCGGACGGGTCTGGTTCCCGCCTGCGCCGCTCTGTCCGCGATGCTGGTCGCGGCAATTTACCTGGGCCCAACTCTCGGGACGCGGCCGCGTCAATTCATGGGTGGTCTTCCATCAAGCTTACTTCAAGTCCTACGAGCACGACTTGCCCTACAACGTCGCGGAGGTTGAGCTCGAAGAAGGCCCGCGCCTCCTCACCAACCTGGTCGGCGTCGCCAATGACGACATTCGCGCCGGCATGGCGGTCGAGATCGTCTTCGACGACGTTACCGACGATATCGCGCTGGCGAAGTTCAAGCCGCGCCCAATCTAGGCTTGCCCTGGTAGCACCGGATTGAACAGCATCGCGGTCGACGCCGGCGACACCGTCTTCACCGGCGGAGGCGGCGCAAGAATCACCGATGACATGCTCGCGGTGCTAACCTCCTCGGGGGCCATCGCCCCGTATGGGACCTATTATGTGTTTGGCGTAACGCCGATTGCTCTATCTGAGCCGCGGCCATCTGCCATCAATCTGACGCCGGCCAGCTTGATTTTCTCTCAGAACGTCGGAACCCAAAGCGCCGCTCAGACCGTCACGATCTCTAACTTCGGCGGCAGCCAATTGAATCTGTCCAACATTGCGGCGCCAGGCCCATTCGCTGAAACCAATAATTGCCCGAGCCAATTGATTGCAGGAGCAAACTGCACGGTTTCGGTGACCTTCACGCCGACTGTGACGGGTCCTGCGAATGAATCGCTGACCGTCTACGACGACTCCGGCAATGCCGGCATCGTGCAAACTGCGACTCTCACGGGAACCGGGACAGCTCCCGCCGCTTCGCTTTCACCCACCTCCTTGTCTTTCTCCGGCCAAGTCGTGGGCACGACGAGCGGGGCCAAGAGCGTCACGTTGAAAAACACTGGCACAGGCCCGTCGCAGGTCACGAGTCTGAGCGCGAGCGCACCCTTTAGTGCAGCGAATAACTGCAGCGGAAGCCTCGCACCCGCTTCGTCCTGCACCATTCAGGTCTCGTTCACACCCGGCATCGTGGGCTCGGCGTCCGGCAAGCTCACGATTACCGATAATGGGGGCACACAAACCGTGTCGCTGACGGGCAACGGTATCGCGCCGGTCACGCTCTCAAGCACTACGTTGAATTTCGGGCGAGTGAAGGTTGGCACGACCAGTTCAGCCAAGGCGGTCGCCCTGACGAATAACCGAAGTGCGGCGCTGGCCTTTTCCGGCATCGTGGTCAGCACCCGCTTCGCGATCGCAAGAACACTTGTGGCACGAACATCGCCGCCAAGGCGAGATGCACAGTCGGGGTGACCTTCTCGCCCGCCGCGAGCGGCGCCGGCGCGGGTACTCTGACTTTCACCGATAACGCGGCTAACAGCCCGCAGGTTATAAGTCTCAAGGGGACCGGTTACTAAAGCCTATGTCTATTCCAGATCGGAAAGAAAAGCCTACATGTTATGGCTGGACGCCGACATTGAGGTGGATAGCACCGCAGACTCTTCAGGCACACTAGAGAAGTAGTAATCGGCCGAGCTGGCGCCCTGTCGGCGCTAGCGCCCGAGCGGACATAGGCGCATTCGCCCCGTCAAGCTCCGCCGAGGTCTCGAAGTCGAGGCTAGCAGGCAGAGATCCGGCCGCTCGGGTTGTCGGCCGGATCCAGTGGAAGCCTGTATACCTTCGTTTGCCGGCGTTATTCCCTTTCAGGAAGGCAGATCTGGCCGACAATCTTGTCGGTGAAGTTAACGCCGTCGGTACTCGAGCCGGAGATGAACAGCGTGCCGGTCGCTCCCGTGAGGCTGCCGGTCCCGTTGCTGACTGGAGAGATTGTGCTGAAAACGCCGAGGGCTAGGTTGTAAATCGTAACATCACTGTCGGTCAGCGTGCCACCCCGGTTAGATGTAATCGTCAGCGTATCGGTGAACGAGAATGTGTTGGGGTCGGGGGTCGCCGTGAGTGAAGAGGTGAACAGATCGGCGGTCGTGCCATTCAGGATTCCGCCATGCGTGATGGTCCCGGTGGTGGTCGTCGCGCTGGTGACAGTCGCGCTCTGATCGGCGCTCACATCTTTGCATTCACTGCCCCCGGCCAGCGCCCGATGAGCCGGTATGATGAGAGCTAGAGCCGCGACGGCCCCCATCGTCAGTGATCGTTTAACTATCACGTGGTTCATTTTCCTCCTCCTTGCTGGAGTACCCAGCACGATCTGGCGAATCGCCAAATTTTTGGTAACACCATGCGCCACTCATTCAGCAAGGCGTAACAAACGATCGAACAATTTGTTCGGTCGAAATGAACGATTTGAATGAAGTAATGTTTGGCAGCGCTGACGGCGGCGCGGCGCTTAACGCGCGAGCAGGCCCAGGCGCATCCGGCCGTAAAGCTCGGCCGAGGTCTCGAAGTCGAGACTCGCGTGCTGCGCTCCCACATTGACGTTGCGGAAAGCGAGCTGGAGCGGACTCGAGTTGTAAACGGCGTGAGCACCCGAGCCGGCGAAGAGCCGCGACACCGCTCGCCGGCACAACTCGATTGCGTAGGCCGCGTGCCATTTGACCTGCGCGCGATAGCCAATGTCGGTCGCGCCCTCGCCCGCCTCGGCGACCCGTCCCAGGAGGTCAAGGGATTCGTGAATCAGGAGATCGGCGCAGCGGATTTCGGCCGCAGCCTCGGCCAGCCGGAGCTGCGTCGGAACGTACTCGGCTTTGCGCGCGCCGGTCACGATGACGCGGCGCTCCTTGGTGCGCTCGATAAATTTCTCCTGCGCAAATTTCGCCGAACCGAGCGTGGCCGTCGCGACCGAGAGCGAGAGCATCGAATCGGCGGAAACCCGATAGAGGTTGGTGGCGTGGTTGAGCGTGTGCGGCGAATCACCTTTCAGCATCGCGCGTGAATCGACTGCATGGCCCTCCGGCACAAAAAGATCGGTAGCGACGACGTCCTTGCTGCCCGTCCCTTCGAGTCCGAGAACATACCAGGTGTCGTCGATCGCGATCTCGCCGGTGGGAACGACCACGTGCACCAGTGGACCGCCCTTCTCCGCGTCGGCGCATCCGAGCATCACCCAGTTCGAGTTATCGACGCCGCTGCAGAATTGCCAACGACCATTGACGCGATAACCACCCGCCACCTTGGCCGCCGTGCCCTGCCATGAGAGCGTGCCGGCCACCAGGCTGTCGCGGCCGCCGCCGAAAACATCATCCTGCGCGCGCTCGGGAAACGTGCCGAGACAAAAATGATGCGCCGCCATCACCATCAGAACCCAGCCGCTCGCGGGACAGGCTTCGGAGACGGCAGTCACCGCGTCACCCAGGATGCGCAAAGGCAATTCGTAACCGCCGACACGCGCAGGTTGCGGGATGCGGAAGAGTCCCGCACCAACCATCGCGTCGCGACTGGCCGGCACGACCCGCCGCGCCTCAATGCAGGCCTGCACGTTCGCGGCGAGGATCGGCGCAATGCCGGCGACGCGACTCTGGATCTCTTCGGCGGTGACTGTCATATGAGCATCGCTTTTGCGGCTGCCTCTTGGTTCCGAGTGCACACCTAATTTCCGCGCAGCGAGTATTCCTTCATCTTCTTTTGCAAGGTGACGCGCGAGACGCCGAGCGCGATCGCGGCGTGAGAAACGTTCCCTCGATGCCGCGCCAGGACCCCGGCGATAAAGCGTGTTTCAAACTCGGCGCGGGCTTTAGCCAGCGAACCTTCCACGCCCAGCTCCTCGGATTGCGCCGCGGTGGAATCGGAAATGCCGGTATCCGCCGAGCTTTCAGGAAAGCCGTTGCGCGCCGGAGCGGCCGCGCCCAACCTCCGCGAAAAACGCTGTGGACCGATCAATTCACCTTCGGCGGCGAGCGCGACCGCTTGATCGATTTCATTCTGCAGTTGCCGGACGTTGCCGGGCCAATCTGCACTCTCGAGCAAGGCTTGCGCTTGCGGGCTGAATCCTGCCACGCGCTTGCCCAGCCCGCGACACGCCATGTCGAGGAAGCGCGCCGCCATCAGCGGGATGTCCTCGCGACGGTCGCGCAGTGGCGGCAGGCGGATCGTGAAGGTGTTGAGCCGGTAAAACAGATCCTCACGAAACGCCCGCGCCGCGAGTCCGGCTTCGAGGTCGCGATTGGTCGCCGAGATCACCCGCACATCGACCTTGTAGGAGCGCGCGTCGCCCACCGGCTTGATCTCGCCCTCCTGCAGCACGCGCAGCAATTTCGCCTGCATCTGTATCGGCATCTCGCCGATCTCGTCGAGAAAGAGCGTCCCACCCGAAGCCGCCCGGAACAGCCCCACCTGATCGCTCAACGCCCCGCTGAAGGCGCCGCGCCGATGGCCGAAGAGTTCGCTCTCGAGTAGCCCCTCCGGCACCGCGGCGCAGTTGATCGAGACAAAGGGCTGCTCGGCGCGCGCTCCGATCCGATGGATCGCGCGCGCGACCAGCTCCTTGCCGGTGCCGGTTTCGCCCAGGATAAGCACGCTTTTGATCGAGGCTGCAGCGGCTTCCGTCAGCCGGAATACTTCGCTCATCGCGGGGCTCACCGCGATGATCTCGGCAAAGCGATCGTTGCGCGCCAACTCCTGCCGCAGTGCGCCGTTTTGCGCGCGCAGGAGCGCCGCCACTTGTTTGATTTCGGCGAAGCGTCCGGCGTTCTCCAGCGCCACCGCGATACTGCCGGCCAGCAACTCGAGTTGGGTCTTCTCGGCCTCACTGAATGGCTGAGCACCGGCCCGTCGAACCGCCTCGATCACGCCGAGCGGCGCCGATTCGCTGAGCAGCGGCGCCGCCAGTAATGATCCGGTGGCCGTGCCGGTCCGGTCGTCGGCGGTTGAGGAGAAGCGCGGGTCGCGACGCACGTCGGTGATCAGCTCGGAGCGGCCACTTTGCAAGACCGCACCCGCGATGCCGCGGTCGGCCGGCAGGCGCACCTCTGCGAGCCGTCGCCCGGCTTCGGCGTCGCCCTCGGCGACATAGGGAAAATAGAGTTCCCGCTTTTCGCGGTCGAGCAGCAGAATCGAGACGCCGTCCGCGCCCAAAATCTCGCGGCTGCGCTCTAACGCGAACGGAATCAGTTCGTCCGCATCGAGGCGTCGCGCAAATGCCGTCGCCAGATCATGAATCTGCGAAGTTCGATTGCTCACCTGCGATTCACTCATCGAGCTGCCCGGAGCACAAAATAGCACGGCGCGCTAAGGACGGTAATGCGAGGGGATCAGCCTGGTGTTCGCTTCCGGGTGGAAAAATCGGGCCCAATCAGCGCGTCGGGCTCAAGGGATTATCCATTGCTTCCAATAGGGGTTTCCTAATACTTTACGTAAACCGGAAAATCCGCGATTTCGCCACTGGCTGACTACGGCAAAGCTGGAATGTCGCGAAGAGGCCCGGGCGATCAAACACGGAGCACAAGGTGAGCTTAGGCCCCTCCGACTCGCAACTAACCGCCAACGCCACGCTCAACGCCTGGATCAGTGAAGCTGCGCGGCTGACCCGGCCCGATCGGATCGTCTGCTGCGACGGCTCCGACGACGAGCGCGAGCGCCTGACGCAGGCCGCAGTCGCCGCCGGGGTGTTGCTCCCGTTGAACCAGTCGCAGCGCCCGGGCTGTTACCTCCATCGTTCCAATCCGAATGACGTTGCGCGCACCGAGGATGTTACCTTCGTCTGCTCACCGACGCGCGAGGACGCCGGCGCCACGAACAATTGGATGGCCCCGGCCGACGCCTATCGCAAGCTCGGCGCGCTGCTGAAGGACTCGATGCGCGGGCGCACGATGTACGTCATCCCCTACGTCATGGGTCCGCTCGGTTCGCCCTTCGCCAAGGTCGGCGTCGAAATCACCGATAGCATCTATGTCGCCCTGAGCATGCGCATCATGACCCGCATGGGCCGCGCGGCGCTGACGATGCTCGGCGATTCCGCGGACTTCAACCGCGGCCTGCACTGCACCCTCGATCTCGATCCGGCGAAGCGCTTCATTTGCCATTTTCCGCAGGACAACACCATCTGGTCGGTCGGCAGCGGCTATGGCGGCAACGCGCTGCTCAGCAAAAAATGCTTCGCCTTGCGAATCGCGAGTTGTCTCGGCCGCCGCGAAGGCTGGATGGCCGAGCATATGTTAATCGTCGGCCTGCGCAGTCCGGCCGGTGTAACCCGCTATATCGCCGCCGCCTTTCCCAGCGCCTGCGGCAAGACCAACCTCGCGATGCTCCTGCCGCCCGCCGCTCTTGGCGACTGGAAAGTCTTCACGGTCGGCGACGACATCGCCTGGCTGCGCGTCGGCGCGGACGGCGGACTATGGGCAATCAATCCCGAGAACGGCTACTTCGGCGTTGCGCCCGGCACCAGCGCAAAGTCCAATCCCAACGCGCTCGCCACGTTGCATCGCGATTCGCTCTTCACCAACGTCGCGATGACGCCCGATGGCGACGTCTGGTGGGAAGGCATGGACGTCGCCGCGCCCGATCATCTGATCGACTGGCGCGGCCGCGCGTGGCGCAAGGATTCCGGCGAACGGGCCGCCCATCCCAATAGCCGCTTTACCGCCCCGATGACCAACAATCCCGTGCTCTCGCCGCACGCTGAAGATCCTCAGGGCGTACCGATTTCCGCGATCATCTTCGGCGGTCGGCGCGCCACCACGATGCCGCTCGTCCTCGAAGCGACAGACTGGACGCATGGCGTTTTCATGGGCGCGATTATGGGTTCCGAAACCACCGCGGCCGCCGCCGGCCAGGTCGGCGTCGTGCGGCGCGATCCGATGGCGATGCTGCCCTTCTGCGGTTACAACATCGGCGATTATCTCGGCCACTGGCTGGCGATGCGCGATAAGATCACGCAGCCGCCGCGTCTCTTCATGGTCAACTGGTTCCGCAAGGACGGCAGCGGTCATTTCCTCTGGCCCGGCTATGGCGAGAATCTGCGCGTGCTCAAGTGGATGCTCGATCGGATAGACGGGTGCGCCGAGGGTCGTCGCACGCCGGTCGGAATCGTGCCGGCGCGCGCTGATCTCGATCTGACCGGCCTCGAGATCAACCCCCGCCAATTGGAACAGGCTCTGACGGTCGATGCCGAAGAATGGCGCCGCGAAATGGAATCGGCCGGCCGCTTCCTGAACGAAATCGGCCCGACCTTGCCGGCGACTCTGCTCGACCAGCATCGCGAGATCACGGCCCGCCTCCGCGACTGACAGCACCGAACCGCCACAGACAAATCGCGCAAAAATTGCGGTGGGTAGCGTCTCGCACGATTCACTGCGCGGCTGGCGGATTGTCGCGAGCAGCTTCCTCGCGACGTTCACGGTCTTCGGCATCGTTTATAGCTTCGGCGCTTTCTTTCGGCCGATGGCCACTGAATTCGGCGCCAGCCGCGAAACCACCTCCGCGATATTTGCGATAACCGCCTTCATCTACTTCATGCTGGGGCCGCTTACGGGCCATCTCTCTGATCGCCTCGGCCCGCGGCCGATTGTCGCTTTCGGTGCGCTCGCGATGGCTGCGGGACTGATCGCCACCACCTTCATCGCGCGTCTACAAATGGCCTATCTTACCTATGGTCTGGGCGTAGGCGCCGGCGTGGCCTGCTGCTACGTGCCGCTGGTCTCTGGGGTCAGCGGATGGTTCACGCGGCGGCGCAACACTGCTCTGGGGATTGCGGTCTCGGGCATCGGCGCGGGTACGTTGGCGATTCCGCCCTTGAGCGCGGAATTGATCGGACGTTGGGGCTGGCGCGACGCCGACCTCGGACTCGGAGTGGCTGCGGCGGTGCTGCTGATGATCTGCGCCGCGCTCGCCGAGCGCCCGCCGCATCAGCCCGCAATCGCATCGTTCCACATCGGCCCGCAATTGCGCACGCCGAATTTCGTGATGCTCTATCTGGCCGGGATGCTCTGGACGATCGCCACCGCCGTGCCCTTTGTTTTTCTGACGCCGTATGCCGAGGGCCATGGCATCGGCAGGGTCAGCGCCGCCGCGTTAGTCAGCTTGATCGGTCTCGCGAGCACGGTCGGACGTCTGGGCCTCGGCACGCTCGGCGACCGCATCGGCCTCATCCACCTTTACCGGCTCTGTATCCTGTCCCTGGGCTTGAGCTTCTCGATCTGGTTCGTCGCCGATTCATATCTGATGCTCGCAATCTTTGCCCTGGTGATGGGCGCGAGCTATGGCGGCGCAGTCACGCTGACCCCGGCCGTGATGGCCGAGCTGTTCGGCACGCGCGGCCTTGGTGTGATGCTCGGCACGCTCTATACCAGCAGCGCGATCGGCACGCTGCTGGGTCCGCCGCTCTGCGGGGCGATCGTTGATCGCACCGGCAGCTACTCGACGGCCATCGCGCTCACCGGCGGGGTCACTATCGTTGGCTGCCTGTTACTCACGCGGCTGCGTCCGGCTTCTTCCTACGCCTGATCGTCGGCGCGGCCCGTGACTCAGGCGCCGGGCTTGCGCAGAAAGGCCGGGATGTCCAGCTTGTCGTCGCTCTCCAGCAGCTCGGTCTGACCGACCTTCGTCGGCCCGCCGCGATTCTCGTCCGCGCGCCGCTTGAAGGTCGGGATATCGAGCACGCTGTCGTCCACGAGCAATCCCAACTTGCGCACCGGCTTGCCGTTGAATGGCTGATTCTGCGCCGGCGGCGGTGGCGGCATCAACGGCGGCTGCGGCTGCACCGGATCGATCGGCCGCGTCGGCGCGGCCATTATCGGCGTCGTTACCGCCGTGCCCGAAGACGAGTAACGCGCGGCGTGACGTTCGAGTTGGCGCTCGCCGAAGCCGGTCGCGATCACCGTGACATGCAGCTCGTTCGAGAGCTTCTCATCGATCACCGCGCCGAAGATGATATTGGCGTCCTCATGCGCTTCTTCTTGGATCAGGCTGGCCGCCTCATTGACCTCGTAGAGCGACATGTCGGAACCGCCCGTGACGTTGATCAGCAGGCCGCGCGCCCCTTTGATCGAAACATCTTCGAGCAGCGGACTCGAAATCGCGCGCTGCGCCGCCTCGACCGCGCGGTTCTCGCCCGAGGCCCGCGCCGCGCCCATCATCGCCATGCCCATCTCGGCCATGATCGAGCGGACGTCGGCGAAATCGAGATTGATTAGCCCGTGGACCGTCACCAGTTCCGAGATCCCGCGCACGGCCTGCAGCAGCACGTCGTCGGCCTTCTCGAAGGCTTCCTTCAGCGAGGTGGTGCGGCTCGCGATCGAGAGCAGCCGCTGATTCGGAATCGTGATCAGCGTATCCACGGCATTCTTGAGCTCGCGCAGACCGTCGTCGGCCTGCCCCATCCGCTTGCGCCCCTCGAACTGGAAGGGCTTGGTCACCACGCCGACCGTCAACGCGCCGCTTTCGCGCGCCAGCCGCGCAATTACCGGCGCCGAGCCCGTGCCGGTGCCGCCACCCATCCCGGCGGTCACGAAGACCATCTCCGCGTCGCCCAGCACCGCGCGCAGGTTGTCCTCGTCCTCGAGCGCAGCCTTGCGCCCGATTTCGGGATTGCCGCCGGTCCCGCGCCCCTTCGTCAGGAGCTGGCCGATCTGCATCCGCAGCGGCGCGGTATTGACGGCCAGCGCCTGCGAATCCGTATTCACTGAGACAAAATCCACGTTGCGCAGACCTGCGGCGATCATGTGATTCACCGCGTTGCCGCCGCATCCGCCCGCACCGATAACTTTGATCCGCGCACCGACGTCGGCGCTTTCAACTAACTCGATCATCACTGCCTCTCCTCCGCCCCCTCCTCCGAATTGGTTCTGCCCGGCCGGCGATCTTGCGATAGCGCGGCTAAAAAAAATCCCTCATCCAATCGCCCATGCGGCTGCGGATACGCCCCCAGCGTCCGTGCCGCATGGCGCCATTGCCATTGACGCGGCCATTCGCGCGCCCGTTCGCCGCCTGCATCAGCAGTCCCGCCGCCGTCGTGTACATCGGCTTCATCAACTGCTCCGGGATGCCCTTCAAATTGATCGGCAAGCCGCGCCGCACCGGCATCCCGAAGACCCGCTCGGCGAGCTCCTGCGTCCCCTCGAGCAGCGCCGTCCCGCCCACCAGCACTACGCCTGAGCCCAGGCTGTCGCAGGCGCCCGAGCGGATCAGCTCACGCTGCGCCATCGCCAGGATCTCCTCCATGCGCGGCTCGATAATCTCTCCTAGCAGGCGCCGCGCGATCATCTGCGGATCACGCCCGCCGACGCCCGGGACCTGCACCAGCTCATCGCGGCCGACCACCTGGTTGGTCGCTGCGCCATGATTGATTTTGAGCCGCTCGGCCTCCAGCATCGGCGTGCGCAGGCCCGCGGCGATATCGCTGGTCAGATGATTTCCGCCAATCGGCAGCACCGCCGTATGCATCACCGCGCTGTTGTGAAAAACCACGACCCCGGTCGTGCCGCCGCCGATATCGATCAGCGCCACACCCAGTTCGCGCTCCTCGGGAAACAGCGCCGCGTCGGCCGACGCCAGCGGCTCGAACATCAGCTCCAGCGGCGTGATCGAGGCCCGCTCGCAACACTTGATCAGATTCTGGCCGTAGCTCTGCGCCGCGGTGACCAGATGAATCCGCGCCTCGAGCCGCACCCCGGCCATGCCCAGCGGATCGCGCACGCCCTCCTGGTCATCCACCGCGTATTGCTGCGGCAGCAGATGCAGCACTTCGCGATCGAGCGGTATCGCCACCGCGCGCGCCGCATCGATCACCCGTTCGCGGTCGCGCACGCTGACCTCGCCGCCGCGCACGGCGACGATCCCGTGGCTGTTGAAGCCGCGAATATGCGCGCCCGCCACGCCGACCACCGCGCCGCCGATCTTCACCCCGGCGGCGCGCGCCGCCTCCTCGGTGGCCGCACGGATCGCATCGACGGTCGCCTCGATATTGACCACGACCCCTTTGCGCAAGCCGGTGCAGGGCGCGACGCCGTAACCCAGCACCGCGAGCGCGCCGTCGGCCGCGGCCTCGCCGATCAGCGCGCAGACCTTGCTCGTGCCGACGTCAACTCCGCTGAGTGTATTTCTCATCGGTTCGCCGCGGCCTCCGCCAAGGGTTTGGTCGAGCCGCGCCGCAGCCTAGTAAAGGTTAATCGCCCGCGCGCGGAGTTTGCAGGCGGGACCGGCGCTATCACGCCGGCGCGCACGCGCACCACCGCCTGATCCGCAACCGTCAGATCGAGCGCGGCAATCAGATCGCGACGGCTGCGCCACAGCGCGAGAATTTGCGCCGCCCGTTCGAGCTCGACTCCGCTATTCCCCAGATCGATCGCGACCGGAATCGCCGGCCGCTCGAGATAGAGCGTAGCTTCCGTGCCGACCCCAACGCGCAGCTCGGAAACCGTCAGCCCCAGCGCCGCCTCCGCCTCCACCATCACGCGGGCGTACTCGAGCAATTGCGGCGCAGCCGCGTTGGCCCCCGGCCCGCTGATAATCGCCAGGTCGTTCTCCGTCGTCGGCGAGACCGGTCCGCGTAAGCCGCCGGCCGCGTCCAACGCGTAAAAGCCGTCGCCGCGCTCGATTAGCGCGATTGCGTCCTGCTCACCGCGCAGCGCCGCCGCCGCGCCGGTTACTTCCGGCCGGTTTGCCGACAATCGCGGCATCGCTCGCAGCAGCGCCTCGACCCGCTGCGCCAGCGAACGGCCGCTCCGGCTCAGACCAGCGAAAACGCCGAGCGCAAAAAATGCGCAGAGCGCGATTCCTGCCAACCGCCAGCTCCAGTCCGCCACTGGTTTAGTTCTTTTCCGCTTCCCCGCCGCCACCGCCGCCGTCTCCCCGCACCCCTACCTCACCATTCGCCCACCAGCCTGACTTCCGGCTCCAGCGTCACCCCGGCGCTCGCTTGCACCCGCTCACGCGCGAGTTCGATCAGCGCCCGCACTTCGCCTGCACTCGCCCCACCCAGATTTACGATAAAGTTCGCGTGTTGATCGGAGAAAGCCGCGCGGCCCATGCGCTCGCCCTTAAGACCTGCAGCTTCGAGCAGGCGCCCGGCGAACCTGCCCGGCGGATTTTTGAAGATCGATCCCGCGTTGGGCGCGTTGCGCGGCTGACGGCTGACACGCTTTGCATGGATCTCGCTGACCCGCGCGCGCAAGCTCGACGGCTCACCGGCGGCCAGCCGAAAATCCACTGCCGCGATCACAAATCGCGCCGGTAGAGCGGTGCGCCGATAGGCGAAGCCCACTTCGTCCGGGCTTAAACTCCGCGACTCCCCACTCGCCTCGACCCCATGCACTGCGACGACCACGCGCGCCATCTCGCCACCGAACGCCCCGGCGTTCATCACCAGGCCGCCTCCGACTGAACCGGGGATGCCCTCGCCGAATTCGAGGCCGGCCAGTCCGTGCTGGACGGTTAGCTCCGCCAGGTCGGCGAATTGCGCCGCCGCGCCGGCGCGAACCTCAAGGCCGTTGAATTCAATCCGCGAAAAGCCGCGGCCGAGTTTCAGCACCAGACCGCGAATTCCGCGATCGCTGACCAGCAAGTTGGTGCCGGAACCCAAACAGAAACAGGGCACGGAATGCCGATCAGCGAGGGCCATCGCCGCCGCCAACTCGGCCGCGTCCTCGACCAGGAGAAAGCGGTCGGCCGGCCCGCCAATCTGAAAAGAGGTCAACTCGGCCAACCGATAGTTGGCGCGCAGCCGCGCCCCGAAGCGTTCGCTTAGCTCGCGCTCAAGCCCGCTCATCGGGTTTCTCCGTTTCGCCGAGCATTGACAGGACGCGCTCGCCCAGACGGTAAATGTCGCCCGCCCCGAGCGTCACAATCAGATCGCTCGGGGCCGACTCGGCGACGACCTTGAGCGCGCCATCGGCCTCGTCGCCGAGGTAGCGCACATCCAGATGGCCACGCGCGCGAATCGCCTCGCACAAGCGCCGCCCCGAAATCTCCGCCAGCGGCTCTTCGCCCGCGCCGTAAACCTCGTCCACGTAGAGCACGTCAGCGTCATCGAAGGCCTTCACGAAGTCGTCGAACAGATCGCGCAGCCGGCTATAGCGATGAGGTTGAAAAACCACGACCGCCCGCCGCTTGAAAGCGGCCCGCGCCGCCGCCAGCGTCGCCCGCACTTCAGCCGGATGATGCGCATAATCGTCGAGCACAATCCGCCCGGCCGCCTCACCCTTGATTTCGAAGCGCCGCGCGATCCCGCCAAATTTTCCCAGCGCCGCCGCCGCCACCGCGAACTCGACACCCAGCTCGTGCGCGACCGCGATCGCGGCCAGCGCATTCATCGCCACGTGATGGCCGGGGGACGGAATCGTCACCGCGCCCAGCGCCACACCCTTGCGCACCACCGTGAAACTGGTCGAAAGGCCGTCGATCCGGATTTGCTCGGCGCGCAGATCGGCGTCCGCCGCCACGCCATACGTCACCAGCGGTTTGCGCACCGCGTCGAGCAGCCCGCGCACGTTGACGCTGTCGAGCCCCAGCACCACCGCGCCGTGAAACGGCACCCGATTGATAAAGTTGAGATAGGCTTCGCGCACGCGCTCCATCGTGCCGTAATGGTCCATGTGCTCGGGATCGATATTCGTCACCACCGACACCGTCGGCGCGAGCAACAGAAACGAGGCGTCACTCTCATCGGCCTCGGCCACCATGAACTCGCCGCGGCCGAGGCGCACGTTGGCTTCCTGCGCGCGCAGTTTGCCGCCGACCGCAACGGTCGGATCCAGTCCGGCTTCTTCAAGGATCAACCCAATCAGTGAAGTCGTCGTGGTCTTGCCGTGAGTCCCCGCCACCGCGATTCCGACGCGCGCCATCCGCAGCAGCTCGCCGAGCATCTCGGCGCGCGGAATCACTGGAATCTTTTTTGCCCGCGCCGCCGCCACTTCCGGATTCGAAAACTTCACTGCCGACGAGATAACCACGGCGTCCAGCTCCTCGCCGAGATGGCTCGGATGATGTCCGTACGCGATCGCGATCCCCAGCGCGCTCAGCCGCGTCGTCACCGCGGTTTGCTTGACGTCGCAGCCGCTGACGCCGAAGCCCAGGCGCTGGCACAACTCGGCGATGCCGCTCATGCCCGCGCCGCCGATCCCGACGAAATGCAGCCGGCGCTTGCGCTCGAGCAATCTGCTGCTGCCGCTCATCACGCGGACCTTCCAGCCTGCGCCGCTTTGACGCAAATCTGTGCGATCGCCTGCGCCGCACGCGGCATCGCCGCGGCCGCCGCGCGCTGGCCCATCGCCGCCAGCGCGGCGCGGTCCGCCGTCAGTTCGAGTAACACTTTGGCCAGATTTTCGCCTAATTGTTCATCGTCGCGCACGATCCGCGCCGCGCCCAGGCGCTCGAGCACTCGCGCATTCAACTCCTGCTGGCGGTCGCGATGGAACGGATACGGCACAAACACCGCGGGCCGGCCCGCCAGCGCCATCTCAGAGACCGTCATTGCCCCAGAGCGCGCGATCACAAGATCCGCTGACGCCAGCGCCGCGGCCATATCGTCGATAAATGGCGTCACCTGAGCCGACCATCCGAGCCTGCCATAGCCCTCCGCTATCGCCTTCGCATCCATTTCGCCGGTTTGATGGATAAGATCAAACTTTATAACACCTTTTGCCGAAATTTGGAAGGCTTTCAGGACGCCAATGTTGAGCCGATGCGCCCCGCTCGATCCGCCTAAAACAAGGATTTGAAGTGGGCCCGAGTGTCCGAGGTGAGCCTCCGGGCGCGATTCAAAGCGTACCGGATTGCCGGTAACCGCGACTTTTCCGGGCGCGAAATCCGCCGTCGACTCGGCAAACCCGACACAAATCTTCTTGGCGAACCGCCACAGGAGCCGGTTCGCAAGCCCCGGCCGGGTGTTCTGCTCAAGCAGCACCAGCGGCGTGCGGGTTAAAATCGCCGCGACGGCGACCGGCGCCGAGGCGTAGCCCCCGGCCCCCACTACCAGGTCGGCCCCCGCGCGGCGGATCAATCGCCACGCGTGGCCGACCGCCGCCGCAAACTCGCCGAGCGCGCGCATTCGCGTCAGCTGGCCCTTGCCGGTCCACCCGCGCACCTGCAGCAGCTCGTGCGGCAGACCGTGGCGCGGCAGCCAGCGCGCCTCCAGCCCGTTGCTCGCGCCGACATAGAGAATCTCATTCGCCGGAGACTGGCGCTTGAGTTCCTCGCCGACCGCGACGGCGGGAAAGAGATGACCACCGGTGCCACCGCCTGCGATAATCACTTTCATCGCACCGCCGGCCGCCGCGACAGGGCCAGCAGCGCGCCCAGCGCCGCCAGCGTCATCACGGTCGAAGTTCCGCCATAGCTCAGAAACGGCAGCGGCAGCCCCTTGGTCGGCACCAAGCCGATCACCACCGCCATATTGATCAGCGCCTGCAGCGTCAGCAGCACCGTCAGCCCGATCGTCAGCAGGCTCGCGAAACCATCTGGCTCGTCATGCGCGATACGCATCCCGCGAATCAGGATCATCGTGAAAAGCGCCAGGACGGCCGCGGCGCCGATCAGACCGAGGTCTTCCGTCACCACGGCAAAGACGAAATCCGTATGCGCCGCGGGCAGGTAAAACATCTTTTGCCGTCCGCCGCCCAGACCCTGGCCCCAGATACCGCCTGCGCCCAGCGCCATAAACGACTGCATGAGCTGAAAGCCGGCGTCTTGCGCCGTCCGCCACGGATCCATGAATCCGGCCAATCGCCTTAATCTGTACGGTTTTACTACTACGAGTATAGCCAATACGGCCAGCGCGCCGCCGCCCGCCAGCGCCAGATGCTTGAGGCGCGCGCCCGCCGCAAACAGCATCGCAAACAGGATCAGCGCGATCATCACCGTTGCGCCGAAGTCCGGCTGCCGCAGCGTCATCAGCGCGAGCGGCGTCACGATCGCGAAGGCCGGCAGAGCGCCTTCAGCGAAGGTCGTCATCCGTTCTTGCCGCCGCTCGAGCAGCGCCGCCAGGAAAAACACCAGAGCGAATTTGACCAGCTCCGACGGTTCCGCGAGCACCGGTCCCAGCCGCACCCAGCGCCGTGCGCCGCCGCGAACTACGCCCAGCCCCGGGATCCAGATCATGATCAACAGCGCGATCGCGATCAGCCCAAGCGGCATCACCAGACGCCGCAGTCCAACGAGCGAAAGCTGCGAGAGCACCAGCCCGATCGCCAGCCCCGCCGCGATATGCACCAGATGCAGCCTGAAGTAATGGAAGCCGTCTCCGGTCTTCGCCTCACCGAGAAAATAAGTCGTGTCGAGCGCCATCAACAGGCCGAGCACCAGCAGCGCTCCCGCCGGGACCGCGAGCCACGGATCGGGGCAGCGCGGCGTCAGCCGCTCAAAGCGCCCGAACCAGCTCCTGATATATCCGTCCACGTTCCGCATAATCCTTGAATTGATCGAAACTCGAGCAGGCCGGCGACAACAACACCGTGTCCCCCGCGACGGCCTCCCGCACCGCGATCGCTACCGCCTCAGCCAATGTCTCGACGGCTGTGATCGCCGTCGCACCGCTGAGCGCTTCCCGCATTTTCTCTCGCGCCGCGCCAATCAGGATGACGAGTCTGACCTTGTCCTTGAGCGCCGCGCGGAGCGGCGCATAGCTGCCGCCTTTGTCGACGCCGCCCGCGATCAGCACGACCGGCCCGGCGACGGCATTGAGCGCCTCGATCACCGCGCCGACATTGGTGCCTTTGGAATCGTCAACGTAGCGGACGCCCGCGCGCTCGCGCACGAATTCGTGGCGATGCGGCAGTCCCTTGAAGTCCGCCAGCGCCGCTTCGATCACGGCCGACGGAATTTCCATCGCGAGCGCGGCTGCGCTCGCCGCCATCGCATTGAGACGATTGTGCGGCCCCGGCAGGCGAAAGTCTTTCAGACTGATCGCCCCGCGCCGCACCCGGCCATCTAATTCGATGTCGAATTTGATCTGGTCCGCGTCGCACCAGACCGCCGCTCCCGCCGCCGGCCGTTCGTGGCCAAAGCTCAGCACCCGCGCCTGCAAACCCTTTGCGAGCGCCCACACGTGCGGATCGTCGCGATTCAGGATCGCCCAATCGCCTGCGTTCTGATTCGCGAAAATTCGCGCCTTGGCGGCGCCGTATTCGCCAAGACTGCGATAGCGATCTAGATGATCGGCGGAGAGATTCAGATGCGCCGCAACGTGCGGCTTGAACTGCGCGATCGTCTCGAGCTGATAGCTCGAAACCTCGGCGACCACCACCGCAAAGTCGCCCTCCATCGCAGCCACGAGCGGCGTGCCGAGATTGCCGCCGACAAAAGTCTTGAGTCCGGCGCGCGTGAAAATTTCCCCGATCAGCGTCGTCACCGTGCTCTTGCCGTTGGTCCCGGTCACCGCGACAATCGGCGCCGTGACGAAGCGCGCGGCTAGCTCGAGCTCGCCGATCACCGCGATCCGCGCCGCCGCCGCCGCACGCATCAGCGTCGACCCCGGCGCCACGCCGGGGCTCGCCACGACGAGCTCGACGCCGTCGAGCCACGACGCCGTCTCCGCCCCCAGTCGCAGGTCGCCCGCAGGCAACTGCGCGGACGGGAAATCCTCGCGCTGATCGGTCATGATCAGCCGCGCGCCGCGCGCCGCGAGAAATTGCGCCGCCGCGCTCCCGCTGACACCCAGCCCGATCACCATCACCCGTTTATCCTTCAGCTCCACTGTGCTGCAAAATAACTATCGGAGTTTCAGCGTACTCAGCGCGACCAGCGCGCAGACGATCGAGATGATCCAGAAGCGCACGACCACCACCGTCTCGGGCCAGCCCGCCAGCTCGAAATGATGGTGAATCGGCGCCATCCGGAAAATCCGCTGATGGGTGAGCTTGTAGTAGTAGCGTTGCATAATCACTGAGACCGCTTCGAGCACGAAGATGCCGCCTGCGATCGGCAGCAGCATCTCCTGCTTCGCCAGCAGCGCCACCGTGCCCAGCGCCCCGCCGAGCGCGAGCGCACCGACATCGCCCATCATCATCGAGGCCGGATAGGCGTTGTACCAGAGGAAGCCCATCGACGCCGCGATCAGCGCCGCGCAGAAGATCGCGATCTCGCCGGCGCCCTCCACGTGCGGCACGTCGAGATAGCGCGCGAACTTCAGATTGCCCGCGACATAAGTGAAGACCCAGTAGCAGAAGCTGGTCGTCATCACCGGACCGATCGCGAGACCGTCGAGCCCGTCGGTCAGGTTGACCGCGTTCGAGCAACCGACGATCACGACCGCGGCCAGCGGCACGTAAACCCAGATCGGCAAAAACGGATGGAGCCGTTTGAGAAATGGAAAGTTGAGCGTGCGGTTGAAGGCCATCAGGCCGAAGAGCACGGCGGCGGCAACGAGCGCGCAGCCGAACTGCGCGACCAGTTTCTGCGGACCGCTTAGTCCGCGGCCGCGTCCGCGCTTGAGCTTGAGATAGTCATCGGCAAAGCCGATCGCGCCGAAGCTCACCGTCACAAACAACGCGATCCAGACGTAGGCGTCGCGCGGATCGGCCAGCAACAGCGTCGCCGCCAGGCATGAAGCAACGATCAGCAGGCCGCCCATCGTTGGCGTCCCGGCCTTTTTCCGATGGCCCTGCGGAACTTCCTCGCGAATCGTCTGGCCAATCCCGGCCGAACGAAAGCGCCGAATCAGCAGCGGTCCCAGCGCCAATGACAGGGCGAGCGCGGTCAACCCCGCAAGCACCGAGCGAAACGTCTCGTAACGCAAAACGTTGAACGCCGGAAAGCGCACGTGCAGCGGATACAACCACAGGTATAGCATCGTGCGGCTCTGCCTTTGGCCCGGCGCTCACGGCCTTGCGGCGATCAACTCGCGCACCACGGCGCGATCGTCGAAGTCTAAGCGCTTGTCGCCGACGAGCTGGTAATCTTCGTGGCCCTTGCCCGCGATCACCACGGTGTCCCTCGGCCTCGCGAGGCGGAGCGCGATCGCAATCGCTTCCCGCCGCTCGGGTTCGAAAATGTAACCGGCGCCGTTGCGCGCCGCGGCCTCATCGATCCGTTTCAGCGCCGTCGCCGCGAGGCCGGTCTCGATCTCTGCCATGATCCGGCCCGGCGCTTCGCTGCGCGGATTATCGGAGGTCAGAATCACGAGGTCGGCCAGGCGGCCGGCAATCGCGCCCATGAGCGGACGCTTGCCACGATCGCGATCGCCGCCGCAGCCGAAGACGCAAACCAGCCGCCGCGGCCCGAGCGCGCGCAGGGTTGCCAGCACCGCCGCCAACGCGTCCGGCTTGTGCGCATAATCGACCAGCACCTTGACCCCGGGCGGCCCGCCGACCGCCTCCAGCCTGCCGGGGGCCCCCGGGCATCGCCGCACCCCCTCCGCCACCGCCGCCACCTCGATACCCAGGGCCACCGACACGGCGGAGGCCCCGAGAATGTTGCGCAGATTGATCTCACCCAGCATCGGCGAAGCGATTACAAAGCGCCGTCCACAGGCCTCGATCGTCGCGTGAATCCCGTCGGCGCCGAACTTCGCGTCGAGCGCACGCACGTCGCGCTCCGCGCCGAGTCCGAAACTCAGTTTCGCCGTCGGCGTCGCGTCGATCACCGCCGCGCCGCAGGGGTCGTCGCCATTAACCACGGCGATCGGATCGGGATGACGGCTGCGCGGCAGAATTTCGCTGAACAGCCGCAGCTTCGCCGCGAAATAGTTCTCGGCGTTGTGATGATAATCCAGATGGTCGCGCCCGAGATTGGTGAACAGGGCGGCGCGAAAACTCAGTTCCTCGACCCGCCCCTCGGCCAGTCCAATCGAGGAGATCTCAGCCGCAGCCGCGCGCGTTCCCTGGTCTCTCATCGTCGCCAGCGCACTTTCGAAGTCGATCGATTCGGGAGTCGTCAGGCCGCTGTAAAGCTTTTGCGCGCCGATGAAAATGCCGATCGTGCCGAGTATCCCCGCGGAGAGTCCCGCCGCTTCAAAGATCGCTTTGAGCAAATAGGTCGTCGTGGTCTTGCCGCTGGTGCCGGTTACACCTATCAGATCGAGGCTTCGGCTGGGTGCGCCAAAAAAACGCGACGCCGCCACACCCATCAGCTGGCGCGGATGAGCGCATTCAATAATAGTCGCCGCGGAGCGCGCGCCGCCGCCAGCCCAATCCCGCACCACCACTGCGCGCGCTCCGCGGTTCAATGCCTCCTCAGCATAAGCTTGCGCGGCCGCCGGCTCGCGCGTCGTTGCAAAGAATAGCTCGCCGGCCGTAACCCGCCGCGAATCATAGGCCAATCCGCGGATCTCCGGGTCGCGATCGCCCGCCACCCACCGCGATTCCCCACCGGCGATCAACGCTGACAACTTCATCGGCGCCTCCGTGACGCGAGCTCGCTTGCGGCGCGGACGCTGCGCTGCGCACGCAATCGCATAGAAGATGTCTCGGCGGCGTCGGCCAACACCAGTTTCATCGCACTACCGACCGGTAGTCCTGGCGCCGGCGTTTGCGCCGTCACGTATCCTGCGCCCTCGATCTCCGGATTGAGGCTTTCGGCGCGCGCCAGCGCCAGCGCGCCGCGCAGACTTAGACCGAGGAAATTCGGCGTCAGCCCGCTCGCCGCGGCGCGGCCCGCGCGCGCGGTTTGAAATTGATCATCGGAACCGCTCGCAGACGATCGGTCCGGTGCATCTTTACGCGCATCCTCGAACGCACCATCGAGATTGCCCGGCAACGGCAGAATACTCGCCAGCGTCGTGGCGGGCCGCTCCGGCTCAACGTCAAGATGCCCTAGCGCAGCCGTGGCAATCTGGCTGAAGATAGGTGCGGCATAGAGTCCGCCGAAATGACGGTCAGGCACGTCGTAGAGCACCACCAGGATGACCAAGCGCGGATCCTTCGCCGGGACAAAGCCGACAAACGAAGCAACCAGGCGGTTCTGGTAGTATGCGCCGGTCGCAGGATTCACCATCTGCGCCGTGCCAGTCTTGCCGGCGACCGTGAAATTCGCCACCTGCGCGAGCCGGCCGGTGCCGTCGGGCGCGCTGACCACGTTGCGCAGGAGATCATTCATCGTATGCGCCGCGGCCGGCGACACCGCCCGACGCAAAACCTGCGGCGTATGGCGCAAAGTACCCGACGCGTCGGTGATCGACTTCACGACATACGGACGCATCACCACGCCGCCATTGGCGATCGCGGCGTAGGCCACGGCGAGCTGAATCGGGGTCACCCCGATCCCCTGGCCAAAGCCGTGATCGGCGAGATCAACCGGACGCCAATGCGCGGGCGAGCGAATTAAACCTGCGCTCTCACCGGGCAGATCGATTCCGCTCCGGCGGCCGATTCCGAAAGCCTGCAGCCCCGCGTAATAGCGCTCGGCGCCGAGTGTCCGCGCGATCTTCGCGGCGCCGATATTCGACGATACTTCGACAATGCCGGCGAGATCCAGCCAGCCATGGGGACTGTCGTCATGAATCGTCTTGCCGCCGAACTGCCATGCCCCGTTCTCGCAGTAGAACTGCTGCCGCGTGTCGATGGCATGATCGTCAAGCGCAATCGCGCCGAGCAGTCCCTTCACAGTCGAGCCCGGCTCGAAGGCGTCCTCGACCGCGGCGTCGTGGAGCCGCTCACCATCACGCGCGGGATCGGCGCTCGCGCCGGCCAGCGCGAGCACTTCGCCGGTAAAAGGGTCGAGCACGATCGCGGTGCCGTGACGCGCGCCACTGCTGCGCACCTCTGCTCGCAGCGAGTTCTCCGCATCGGCTTGGATAGCAGCGTCGATCGTCAACTCCAGGCGCGCGCCGGGCCGCGCGCTGCTGAGCTCAACCGGCGAATCAAAGATCGGATGGTTATGCGCATCGTGGTAGAAGCGCAGCTTAACGGCCTCGCCGCGCACCACCCGATCGTATTGGAGTTCGAGGCCGGAGAGCCCCTGACCGTCCAGCCCCGCCTGACCAACCACCGCCGCGGCCAGGGAACCCTCCGGATAAGCCCTTACGTTCTCGGGCGCTAAACTGACGCCCGCAAGATGGAGTCCTTCGATTTCATCGGCCTGCGCGCTCTCTAAACGGCGCGACAGCCATACAAACGGCGCCGGACTCTTGAGCCGCGCTTCCAGGGCGTCGGCATCCACTCCAAGCGCCGCGGCCAGGCGCGCGCGCTCTGCGCTCGTGCTCTTTTCCAGCAGCTGGCGCGGCCGTACGTACGCCGAGCGGCAGGGCTGCATCGAGGCCAGCAGTCTGCCGTTGCGATCGACGATATCGCCGCGCACGGCGGCCAGCTCGAGTTCTCCGCTCTGCTCGTTCGTCGCCATCGAGGCCAACCGCGGCCCGTCGATCAAAACCAGCATCATGAGGCGGACGGCGACCACCGCGAGCATCGCCCCGAGTGCCGCCGTCAGGACGCCAATCCGCGCGCGCCGCTGTTTGAACACCGCATTCATGGCATCGTCGTGACGTGACCGGCCGCCGGCGGCCCCAGTCCGTCCTGCGCGGCGATCGCGCGCAGCCGCTCGTGTGACCCGAGTTCCGCTACCTCCAGCCGCAGGCGCCGGTTGCGTTCTTCCAGGTCCCGCTGTTCGTCACGCAGGGCCGAAAGCCGCAGCCCTTCCTGCGTCACTTCGAGCCGCGCCATCAGCGCGGCGAAGCCCGCGACCACCGCCGCGAGTCCCAGAATCGCCGGCCACCAGCGCGACGCCTTGACCGTCAGCGGCGGCCGTCGTTTCAGCCGAGCGTTTTCTCGAGGCATCGTAAGCGTGCGCTCCGCGCGCGCCGATTGCGCGCGATCTCTGCCGCGGCCGGACGCACCGCCCGCCGTGTGATCAGTGCGAAGCCGGCCGCGCCGGCGAGTTCGCGAAAACGCTGCTTGACCGGCCGATCCTCCAGCGAGTGATAGGCCATTACGATCATGCGGCCGCCCGCGGTCAGGCGCGCCGGCCCCGCTGCGAGCAGCGCCGTCAGGTTCGCGCTCTCGTCGTTGACGGCGATGCGCAAGGCCTGAAAAGTTCGCGTCGCCGGATTGATCCCGCCGTGCCGTCGCCCGCCCATCACCCCTTCGATCGCGGCGCGCAGCTCCCCGGTGGTTTCGAGCGGCCGCCGCCGTCGCGCCGCGACGAGCGCCCGCGCAATCCGCCGCGCATGACGCTCCTCGCCGTAAGTCTGGATCAAGCGGGCGATTTCATCCTCGCTCTCTTCGTTCACCAGGTCATAGGCGCGCAGCGGCTGGCGATCGTCCATCCGCATGTCAAGCGGTCCCTCCGCAGCAAAGCTGAAACCACGCGCGGGATCGTTCAGAGCAAAACTGCTCATCCCGAGGTCGGCGACGATCGCGCCGACCGCCGGCGTCCCGACATGATCGAGGATCGCCGACAACTCAGCGAAATTGCCCCGATGGAGACTCGCGCGCGCACCGAAACGCTCGAGGCGGCGCGCCGCAACCTGCAGCGCGCCGCAATCCCGATCGAGGCCTATCAGATGAGCTCCGGTCGCTTCCAAAAGCGCCTCGGCATGGCCGCCCGTCCCCACCGTCGCGTCGACCACGACCAGCGGATTACAAGCGCGCACGAGTCCCACCACCTCCGCCACCATCACCGCCACATGCTCGGGACCCGCCGCGCTCAAAACCTTTGCCTCTTGCAACTGCACCGACTACAAACCCAACTTGCTGAACATCCCCGGGTTACTGATCAACTCTTCTTCCGTCTGTTGCAGCACGCGTCGCAGCGCCGCCCGATCCCACAGCGCGAAATGATCGAGCTGGCCCGTGAACGTCACCTCGCGATCCAACCGCGCAAACTCGCGCAAATCCGGCGGAATTAAAATCCGCCCCTGCTTGTCCAACTCGACCTCATGCGCACCGCCGATATAGAAAATCCGAAAGCGTTGGACGTCGGGATCGAAACGCTCCTTATTCTCGACGCGGTCAATCAGCCGCATCCATTCGCTGTGCGAGTACAAGGCCAGACAGCGCTCGTGCGCGTAAAGATGATTTGTGATATAAGGAAAGTTGTGGTCATCGGACCTAAATACGTCGCGAAACCTGACCGGAAGAGTGATCCGCCCTTTTTCGTCCAAAGCAAGGTCATGTCTTCCACTGAGCACCACTTTTCTCCGCCAGACCCCACTACTTTCCACTTTGTCCAGTAACAGGTCAAGAGAAAGCTCATCCCAAAGGCGGTCACGGAATGTCTATTGCCAGCTTCGTGACGAAATAAAAGCGAAATTACAACATAATACTCTAATCCGACCAATTCTGACCGAGCGTTACGGCTACTGAAGTTTCTCAGAAAGATTATTTCGATAGGTACTGAACAGATTCCGGGAACTTGCCGAGGCGTTGAAGCTGGCCTATTTTAGGCCGACCGATCCGCTTCCTTATCGAGTCGTGCGGCGGGTCCGCATCCGTAAGTAGTCGAGAAGTAGTAGTTCCGATATGTGGATCGTCCGTTTTGGGCTCCGCCGCCCCCTGTCAGTCGCAGTGATGGTGCTGCTGATGACCGTGCTGGGCGGTCTGTCCTTCACGCGAATGAATGTGGACATCTTTCCCGCGATCGATATGCCGGTTGTGATTATGGTCTGGGGCTACCCGGGCCTCTCGGCGATTGACATGGAGCGGCGCGTCGTGATCATCAGCGAGCGCGCCACCGCGAGCGTGGTCAACGATATTGAGCACATGGAGTCGGAGTCGATCGCGGGGGTGGGCCTGATCAAGGTCTATTTCCATCCGGGCAACACGACCGCCTCCGGCATCGCCCAGATGGCGGCGCTGTCGCAATCGCTGCTGCAGATTTTCCCGCCGGGGATGCAGGCGCCGAATATCGTCGATTACAACGCCGCCAATGTGCCGGTGGCTCAGCTTAATGTCTCGAGCGAGACGCTGTCGGAGCAAAAGCTCTTCGATTACGGCCTCAATTTTATTCGCGTGCGGCTCTACAGTATCGCGGGCATCTCGGTGCCGTCGCCCTTTGGCGGGCGCAATCGCGCAATCATGGTGAACCTGCATCCGGCGCAGCTTTACGCCAACGGGCTGTCGGCGCAGGACGTCGGCAATGCGCTGAACGCGACGAACGTGATTATTCCGGCGGGTTCAGTCAAGATCGGTAATCGCGAGTACCGGGTCGAGTTAAATGGCAGCCCGGATAAGGTGGCGAGCTTTGACCAGTTGCCGCTCAAGGTCGTCAACGGCACGCCGGTGCTGCTCGGCGATGTCGCGCCGGTAACCGATTCGCACCTGGTGCAGACCAACGTCGTCCGCATCGACGGCAAGCGCGCCACCTACCTGCCGATCTTCAAGCACGCGGCGGCCTCGACGCTCAGCGTGATCGATAGCGTGCGCAATATGATTCCGCTGATCCTCGAGACCGCGCCCAAGGGGATGAAGCTCAAGCTCGCGTTCGACCAATCGGTGTTTGTGCGCGCGGCGCTGTGGGGAGTCGTCCGCGAGGCGACCCTGGCGGCCGCGCTGGTCGCCCTGATGATCTTGATATTTTTGGGCTCGCCGCGCAGCATGTTTATCGTCGTACTGTCGATCCCGTTGTCGATTTTGACCGCGATCGTCGGGCTCAAGCTCTCGGGACAATCGATCAACATCATGACGCTGGGCGGGCTGGCGCTGGCGGTCGGGATGCTGGTGGACGACGCGACAGTCGAGATCGAGAACATCCATCGCCATCACGCGATGCACAAACCGCTACTGGTGGCGATCCTCGACAGTTCACGCGAAATCGCCTCGCCGGCCTTCATCGGCACGCTGGCGATCTGCATCGTATTTTTTCCGGTGGTGCTGCTCTACGGAGTCGCGCGCTTTCTCTTCACGCCGCTCGCGCTGGCGGTGGTCTACGCGATGCTGACGTCGTATCTGCTGTCGCGCACGCTGGTGCCTTCGATGACGCGCTACCTGATCCCCGAGAATCATGCGGAGCGGGCGGTGAGCGGGCGGTGGTCGCGCTTTGCCGCGAGTTTCGAGCGCGGCTTCGAGCGTTTCGCCGACGGCTATCGCGATCTGCTCGGCATGTTCATCGCGCGGCGGACCTTCTCGCTGGTGTGCGCAGCGATCGTGGTGGGCTTGTCACTGATCCTGTTTTCCACGGTCGGCGAGGATTTCTTCCCGCGCGTCGACGCCGGCATGATGAAGATGCATCTGCGGGCGCCCTCGGGAACCCGCGTCGAGCAGACGGAAGTGGTCGTCGATCAGCTCGAGCGGGCCGTGCGCCGGATCGTGCCGCCGGGCGAACTCGATCAGATCAGCGACAATATCGGGCTGCCCACCTTCGCTTACGTGCTGGCCTTCTATCAGACCGACAGTACCGGGCCGCAGGATGCGGATATTCTGATTTCGCTCAAGCCCAAGCATCATTCGATCTTCGGTTATCAGAATCAGATTCGGCGGATGGTGGAGCGAGATTTCCCAGGCGTCGAGGTTTATTTTCAGGCGCCCGATATCGTGAGCCAGGTTTTGAATTTCGGCCTCTCGGCGCCGATCGACGCGCAGATTTCCGGACAAAACCTCGATCAAAATTATGATTACGGCCGCATGCTGCAGGACGCGATGCAGCTTATTCCGGGCCTGACCGACGTGCGGATCGCGCAGGTGCTCGATTATCCGACGTTGACGGTTAAAGTAGATCGCGCCAAGGCCCTCGAGCTGGGCATTGATCAACGATCGCTGGCGTCGAGCCTGCTGACCTCACTCGCCACCAACGCGATTATCGCGCCCAACTATTTTCTCGATACAAAAAATGGGGTCAATTACAGTGTGCTCGAACAGGTGCCACAACATCTGATCGACTCGGTGCAGGCGCTGGGCGCGACGCCGCTGACGCCCGCCAACCTCGACGGCGCGGCGGTGACGCCGCAGTTGCTGGCGAATGTCGCGACCGTGCGACAGGGCGTCGAACCGGCAATCGTGAATCACTATGACGTGCAGCGGGTGATCGACGTTGATGCCGGCGTCGAGGGGCGCGACCTTGGCGGCGCCTCGACCGCGGTGCAGTCGGCGATTAATCGCCTGGGCCAACTGCCGCCCGGCATGCGGATCATAATTCGCGGGCAGAGCCAGGCGATGCACGAATCCTTCGGCTCACTCGGACTCGGGATCATCGTCGCGATTATCCTGGTTTACGTCTTGATGGTGGCGAATTTCCAATCGTGGCTCGAGCCGTTTGTGATCATGCTGGCCGTGCCCGGCACGATCGCCGGCGTGCTCTGGATGCTGACCCTCACCGGCACAACGATCAATGTTGAATCACTGATGGGCATGATCATGGCGGTGGGCGTGGGCGTCGCCAACGGCAATCTGATCATAATTTTCGCCAATGAATTGCGCGAGCAGGGTTACTCGCCGGTCGCGGCGGCGGTGATGGCGGGACGGACGCGGTTGCGCCCGGTAATCATGACGGCGCTGGCGATGATTCTCGGGATGCTGCCGATGGCGCTGGCGCTGGGCGAGGGCGGCGAACAGAATGCGCCGCTGGGCCGCGCGGTGATCGGCGGGCTGATTGTCGCGACCCTGATGACGTTGTTCGTGGTGCCGGCGGTGTACTCGATCTTCGGCCGCAACGTGAAAGGCAAGCATCAGCGCGACGCCGAAATCGAAGCGATCACGATGCCGGGAGCATAAGCGGAGCAGTTTCCAAGCGATGTCCGAACCAATTAGTGGCGATCTGAAGAACTACCAGCCACACCAACCGGGCCGTTTCTATCTGGCCGGCTGGATCATCCTGATCATCGTCGTGCTCTGCGCCACGATCGGGTTGATCCTCGTGCACGGCTCGCGCCTGCGGGGAGAAACTGCTGACCGCGCGAACGAACTCGCGCTCGGGCCGCGCGTGCTGGTCGCGCAGGTGGGGCAGGCGCCGCAGACGCGCACCCTCGAACTGCCGGGGACGATTCACGGCTTTATCGAGACGCCGGTCTATGCGAAGGTCGCCGGCTACCTCAAATCGATCAAGGTGGACAAGGGCGATCGCGTTCATACGGGCGAGTTGCTGGCGACTCTCGAATCACCTGAACTCGATCATCAGGTCGCCAATGCAATCGCGACTTACCGGCTCGCGCAAGTCACCGATCGGCGCAACCAGGAACTGCTGCGCAGCGGCGTAATCGCACGACAGACCGCCGACGAGACACACGCGAATCTGCTCGAGACCAAGGCCACGCTGGATCAATTGGCCGCGACGCGAGATTACGAGCAGATTCGCGCGCCGATGGACGGCGTGGTGACGGCGCGCTACGTCGATCCGGGCGCGCTGATTCCGCAATCGACCGCGCCGACCAGCGCGAATACCGCGCTAATCGCGTTGGCGACGTTGTCGCCGCTGCGAATTTACGCCGACGTGCCGCAGAGCGTCGCACCCTTCGTCAAAGACGGCGACGCGGCCACAATCACGGTGACGGAATATCCCGGGCGGGTCTTTGAGGGCAACGTCACGCGCCATCCGCAGGCGCTCACCAGCGCGACGCGCACGATGCTGATCGAGGTCGATCTGCCCAACGACGACCACGCGCTGCTGCCCGGGATGTACGCCAAGCTGAATTTTCGCGCGACGGTGCCGGAAGGGCCGCCGCTGGTGCCCGACGACGCGCTGGTGTTTCGCGACGGCAAACCTTTCGTCCCGTTGGTCCAGGACAACCGTTTGCGGCTCGCCGCGGTAGCGCTCGGCTATGACGACGGGATCAACGTCGAAGTGACCAAGGGCGTGGCCGCGCAGGACCTGGTCGCGTTGAACGTCGGACAGGCGGCGCGCGACGGCGAACCGGTCCGTCCGATGACCGCGGAGCAGGCGCAGTAGCGCGGCCGACGGCGAATCCGTCCAAAGCAGGCACTGCGGACGCTAGCGTGATGGAAGTTAAACTCGCGAAAATCGACCGCAGCAACTGGCTGGCCGCGATTGAGTTAAAAGTTTTACCCGAACAGAGAGCCTTCGTCGCAACGCCGATCTTTTCGCTCGCCGCGGCTTTAGTGCGGCGCTGGGGTGACGAATATGTGTACGCGTCGCATCTGATTTGCGACGGCCCGGCGGCAGTCGGTTTTGTCTGCACAGTCTGCGACCCCACCACCACTGAGGAATACTGGATCGACGACATTCTGATCGATGAGCACTATCAAGGGCGCGGCTATGGTCGCGCGGCGATGGTGGAAGTAATCCGGCTGACGCGGCGCGAGTATCCGCGTTGCGCGGTGGTCAAGCTGAGCTGCCACGCCGACAACCAACAGGCCGCACGGCTCTATCTGAGCATCGGTTTCAAGGCGACGGGTGAACTCAATTCCGCGAGCGGACATCCGAACTACGAGTTGGCGGGCGAAGCGCTGCGCGCCTATCGCGAGGCTTGAGGCGCGGCCAGCGCGCTTCCTACGCAGCGCGGATTGACTTGGGGGGCGGAACCCCTGCCGATTCTCCAAAACATGAGCGGCGGGCGCGATGAGCGCCCGCCGCCGTTTTGCTCGTCGATCTCGATTCTAGAGCACGTTGAAGTTGTACTGGAACTGGGCGGTCAGCAGATTCTGACCCTTGAACAGGCCCAGGCCGTGCAACGGATCGCTGCCGAACACATCGATCGCCTGCAACTTGACGAAGTACTTCTTGGTCCAAGGCGGATTCAGCACCAGCGTCGGGAACAGCGCGAAGGTCGTCCCCTTGGGCTGATAGATCATCGTCCAGGTCGGCTCGATGTCTTCGTTGTAGTAGCCGGTTCCGATGCTCGCCAAGGCGTAGACTTCATTCTTGTCGTTGCGCTTCGAGTCCAATGCCGTCACCGGCGTCAGCTTCGAATTGTCCATCGTGATGTCGTCAAAGACCTCGAAGAAGGCCGTCAGATTGCCGGTCTTGGTCAGCCACGGCGCGTAGGCCTGGTCGATGTCCAGCGCCACCATCTCCTTCACCACGTCCGAGTAGCGCACGCCGCTGAAGGCCGTCGGCCGGCTGTCGTAGAACTGCTCGTGATTGGTGTAGGTCACTTCCGCGCGGCCGACAATCGGCAGAAACTCGCTGACCGAGGCCGGCACCGGCAGCGGCCGATCCGCGGTCACACCCACGATCTGGATGTCTGGGAAGTAAATCTGATCCAGATTCGTATAGTAGGGCAGCCCATTGCCGCCGAACCGGAAGGCCGGAAAGCCGCCGTTGAGGTTGTCGTTGTAGTACAACGCCGTCAGTTCAGTTGAACCGATGAGCGTGTGAAAACGCGCGCCGTCATTCCAGTTCGACGGCTGCATACCGGGAATGTGGTACGGACCGGTGTCCCACAAGGCGTAGTCGCCCGCCGCGCCGAAGGACAGATTGTTGTGCGACAGGGTCAGGTTGCAGCCCCCAGGGCCAAATGGGGCTTTGCGCAGACCCGCCGGCAGCGGATTTGTCTTCGCGTAGGTCCCCGGGGCACCGCTGAGGCACTCCCAGAAGATATGCTGCAGCGGCGGTCCGACAATTGAGCCGCTGACTAGACAGTTACCGCCGTGCGGGCTGAAGGGCGTCGGGTGGTTGCCGCAATTAACGTAGCCGATCGGCTTCCACGGCATGGTGTTGTTGCCCGCAGAATAGAAAGGCGTGGCGATCCCGTTCCAAGGCCCGGGGCCGGTCGTAACGTTCATGCTCGGGTCGAACGCATGGTCGTAGCCGATGTCGAAGCGCAGGCTGGGATTGCCGTGTGGCGCGTAGGTCGCGTAGCGACCGGCCTTCGTGTCGGCCCCGGGGCCGTTGTTACGGCCGTCGCCGAAGCTATTTTCCCACCATTGCGGCTGGAAGCCCGGCTCGATTACCAGCTCCAGAAAATTCGACTGAAGCGGTCCCCACTCCGGCAGGTTCAGGATCGGATGGACCATCCACTGCGCGTTGCGCGACTGCTCCAAGTTGGCGAAACCGAAGTTCCACAGCAGATCCTGCGGATTGATGACGTCGCCGATGCGGAACGCCAGCGACTGACCCCAGACGACAATCTGGTTGCCGACAAAGGTCGTCAGCGGGCCGGTCTTGTTCTCCCACCAGGCGTCGCGCACCTGGTAGTTGTTGTAGATGTCATTGTAGAAATGGCCCGGGCTCGTCGCCGTCTCGCGACCGATCTTGCAGCGGTCGGAAGACGGCGTGCCCGTCTTCCCGCAGAACGGCGACAAGAAGGCGTTGTCGATTGCCGAGATGTTGGTGTTGTTCGACGAGTTGTAGGCATACACCGGCTCGTAGACGAACCACTCGCGGGCGAAGAAGGTGTTGTTCTCGTTCAGCCGGTAGTTCTCGTCCACCTGCAGCAGCGTGCGCGAGACCGCCAACTGGTTCGAGCTGCGGGTCCAAGCGTGCGTGCTCGAGGGATCCTGCCACATGCCGAAGGTCTGGGTTGCATAACCCGACATGTGAAAGCCGCTCAGCCAGCTCGACTCCGAGGCCTGACCGTCGGGCAACAACTTGGTCGATGAATTGGTGATGTCGAGACCGTCCGCAGGTGACGCCGTGACGTCGCCCGCGGAGCTATTTGCAGCGCCCAATGCTACCGCGAGCATCGCCGCCGCGGCCACTCCGAGAAACTTTTTCGCTCCCCCGAAACTTGCTCCCATAACTCCTCCTTCTCGCTGCATGTGACGCCTGGCGGTAGTCCCGACCGCTATGCGTCACGTTGCTGATCCCAGTCCAACTCCTCCGGGATCGTGACGAATCCCGCTCGCGCAACGAACCTTACTTGCGCACAAAAATTAATTTGTCAAGCCCGCGACAATTTGTCGCTACTGCTGCTGCGGGGCTTGCTTTCCGGTCCTCCTCCTCAGTCGCGCCTCGCCTGACGGACTGATTCTGGCAGGATTTAGCTAACCGGTGAGGTGAACGCAATACCCCCCCGCAACAAAAATCGGGACTGATACCACCGCGTTTTATTGTTGGTCGGGCGTGGGGCCGCCATCATGCGCCCATGAGCGCAGCGAGGCAGTTCCAGAAGGTGTGCAGCAAGGGCGCACCGATGATGCTGCCACCTTGCCAGCAGGCGAACGGGGCGCTGCCCGCCGAGACAGCATTTTTGGTATTGCAGCGCAAATAGAAACTTGGCTTCCAAATCAGCGTATTATTACCGGGCGAACTGAACTGCGTGGCGAAGCCGAAGAACGGCCCGGGCCGCTGTTGGCGGTCAAATTCTCCTGGGGTCGCGACTGATTGTCGTAGGCGACGTCAAACCGCATGCTCAGGGTGTGCGAGCCAAAGGTCCCGGCACGGCCATCCTTGACGGCGCCGCCGGGCGCTTCGAAGCGGCCGTCGCCGAAGCTGTTTTCCCACCATTGCGGCTGGAAGCCCGACTGGACCACCACTTCGAGGAAATTCGACTGCAGCGGACCCCACTCCGGCAGGTTCAGAATCGGATGGATCATCCACTGCGCGTTGCGCGATTGCTCGAGGTTGGCGAAACCAAAGTTCCAGACAAAATCCTGCGGATTGATGACGTCGCCGATGCGGAACGCCAGCGACTGGCCCCACACCACGATCTGGTTGCCGACGAAAGTCGTCAGCGGGCCGGTCTTGTTCTCCCACCAGACGCCGCGCACTGAATAGTTGTTGTAAAATCGTTTTGGAAGTGGCCGATGCTCGGCGCCACTTCGCGATCAGTCTTACAGGCATTGCTCGAGGACGTCCGGTCTTGCCGCAGAACGGGGTCAAGTAGGCGTTCTGCACGGCAGAATCGAACCGTGTTGATCGAACTGTTGAAGGCGTAGGCGGCTCGTAGACGAACCACTCACGGGCGAAAAACGTGTTGTTCTCGTTCAGCCGGTAGTTCTCGTCGACCTGCAGCAGGGTCCGCGACACCGCGAGCGCGTTGGAGCTGTGCGTCCACTCATGCGTGGCGTGCAGATTCTGCCACATGCCGAACGTCTGACTCAGATTAACCTGATCGTCGGGCAGCAATCTGGTCGATGAATTGGTGATGTCGAGCCCGTCCGCAGATGACGTCGTGACGTCGCCCGCAGAGCTCTTCGCTGCCGCCAATGCTATCCCCAGCATCGCCGCAGCTATAATCGTGATGACCCGTGCAGGCGTCCCCAACACCTCAGAACCCAGACAGACGGATAACTACGCAGCCGCTTTTTCTATTGCTCCTCCTTCCGTATTAGCCACGGTTGTAAAGATTATCAGTTCCGAATCCTCGCTGACCGAGTTCAAAAAAAATGCAACAGCCCGATGGGGCGGTGCTCAAAAGAAATTCGAGATGGGCAGCTAAGGGTCGCTCAGGTCAGAAGATCAGCGGCAGCAGACGATATGGAGTGACGGCGCAGTAGGCGCGATACGCGGCGTCCTGCTGCAGGAGCTGCTCTTCAAGCTGGATGCGCCAGATCATGAACGGCACAGTCACCGCGAGCGCGAGGAGGTTGCGCGCGTTGGGATAGGCCATCACATAACCGACCGAAAGAATCAGCCAGCCGGCGTAAATCGGATGGCGAATAAAGGCGAAAGGTCCGCGGCTAACGATTCCGCGATTGGCCGGCAGCAGCGCAAACTTGCGTCCGAGATAGAGCCGCGCGCTCTGGGTAATGATCACGCCGACGAGTTCGACGATCAGCGCCGCGACTGCGAGCACGCCGCTGGAGGGCGCGGCGTTGTTCAAGAGCAAAGGCGGCGCGAGCATCATGATCGCAGTCGCCGTCACGGAGCGCAGATTAATCGCGGTCGCGATGGGCGGGAGGCGGACGAGTGACAGCACGCCCATCAGGGCGGCGCCGACGATCCAGATCCAGTTGGCGGGAGCGCCGCCGAAATTCGCGGCATGCGGAATCAACGTGGCGAAAAAGAGCAGCGCGACGCCGAGGTTGGAGGCGGTGTGGCTGAGGCTGGCGCGATTCAACTTTCCCGTCGCGAAACGTGAGAAGCGCGAAGGCTGCGTTGACGTGGTGGCGATCGTGTTCAATTCAGGATGACGCTCATGACGATGATTAGTCAAAGCCTAGCGAGCGGGAAATCGTGAGACAATATCGGATGTATATTCGCGCTATAAGATGCATTCTCGGCACTTAATTCTTAACCTAACTATAGCCACATAAGGTTACTTTACCGGAAGCAAAACGGGCGCGAGCGTTTCACTTGATCGCAAAGGGATCAGGATGCAGAAGCCGATCAGGCCAGCCCCGCCACCCATCGCGGCGGCCCAGAGATAGCTGCCGCCGTGATCGATTGCGTAGCCGACCAGCGGCGGTCCGGCGAGTGCGCTAATCGCGGAACTGCTGTAGAGCGCCCCGAGCGTAGTGCCCAAATCTTCGACCCCGAAGAGCTCGGCGGCGAGCGTCGGCGAGAGCGAGACCATACCGCCGTATGCAGCGCCCATCACGACGGCGAAGAGCACAAGCGTCGCGTAGGAATGCGCGAGCGGCCAGATCGCAAAGCTGCCGGCCAGCATCAACAGGCTCGCTTTGAAGATCGGGAAGATACCAACGCGATCGGCGATGGGGCCGAGACCGAGGCGGCCGACGATGCTGGCGCCGCCAACGAAACCAACCAAGGCCGCGGCGGCGACCGTCGAGACCCCGCGCGACTCGGCAAAGTCAGGTAGATATACGAACGGGACGTAAATCGAAATCGAGGCCAGGACGAACGCGAGGTAGAGCCGCGCGAAATCGGCGGAACGGATCAAGTGATGGTTACGCTGCGCCATCGTCGAGACTGGGGATGGCGGCGCGGCCTCGGCCAGCATCGCGCAGCTGCCCAGCGCGAGCATCGCGACGATACCCATCAGAACGTAGGACTGCCGCCATCCGCACCAGCCGATCATCGCAGCAACCAGCGGCACGAGAAGCAGCGTGCCCACGCCGGTGCCCGAGACCGCGAGGCCCATCGCGGTGTTGCGGCGGCGCGCGAACCATCCGCCAACGAGGGCGAGGGCCGGGATGTAAGTGAAGGCGACCCCGACGCCGACGCCGAGACCGTAAGTGAGGTAGGCGACCCCGAGCGTGGGGGCGACTGCGGTGGCGCAAAGTCCGGCGCCCATCGCGAGCGCGCCGACCAGCATCACGCGGCGCGGGCCGCAGCGATCGCTGAGCCATCCGCTGGCGAAGCCGAGCGCGTTGTAGACTGCCGCGGTGATCGCGAAGATGGTCGAGGTGCCAGCGCGGTTGGCGCCGAACTCCTCGGCGAGCGGCTTGAAGAAGGCCCCGAAACTGTAGACTATGCCGAAGACAAAAAAGCAGGTGACGAAGCCAATCACCGTCATGCGCCAAGCGTAGGGCGAGTCGATCGCGTGGACGCGCGGCTGCGCAGGCACTAGAGTTGGCGTGTCCGCTCGGTCTGGGCGAAGGCACGCGCCGCTTGTAGCGGCGCGTGCCTTTCAGTTGCTAGCGCATAATTTCTGATAGGCCACCTGGTGTTCCGAACCTGTTATAGTCCTGAAACTCCTTCGGTGCATCAGAATTAACAAAGTAGCCCTCACCTGATTCGTTGAGGCCCGTTATTATTGTCAGGTGGTCGTTCTGCACGTCCCACAGCGTGAAGAAACCGTCGAGTCCGGGGGCATGTCCACCTGGCACTCCTGGGACTTTGGCCGCGTCAGGCACCGCTAACAAAGCCGTCTTCCATAGGTTCATGTTGTTATCATACAGGTCCTGCCAGTGGCCCGTATGGTAATATGTATCGATATACATGATTCGTTTACCATAGCAGTATCCAAGGGCCTCAGAAGGCACGCGTCGAATATCCAGTACATCGACATCACGCACCTGCCACTGTCCTATTGATGGCGGTGGAAACATGAGCGGTTGGTAGAAACCCATGGGAAAGTTATGACCAACCGCGTAATAGTTGTACAGACCCGTCAGTGCGATTATTTTCTTGCGTTCCAAGTACTTCGCGTCGAATACTCCGATTCCGCCATTGAATCCCGACACTTGAGCATCATCCTGGGCTAAATCACTACCAAGCAACGGCGAGCAACGGGCGCTCGATGACAGGCGCAGGGTGCGTCGTAGGTTTGGAACGAAGACATATTCGTCTTGAAAGGTTTGATTATCCTTATAGAACAGCGTCAGTTGCGCGGTATATTTGGCTTGTTCAGGCGCCTCAACCATTAGATATTCGGTGTACCAGACGTTGTTTGATTCACTGACGGGCACTCCCGGATCAGTATTATAACCTTCTTGGCGATAGACGATATCGATTGATTCGCAATTCATATTCGAAAAGCGATCGACGATACAATCTCTAACTGGATATTTGATATTGGCGACGTTCAAGTGCGGTCGGTATGAATACCATAGATTAACCAGAACCTTGTAGCCCTTGTCAGGCTCCTGTGGGTCTGGAAACGGCACGCCGGCAACATAATTACGCACGTCCAAATGTCCGTTTGGTAGGTGAACCACTTGCACCTGGTTACCGTATTTTTCGGATGCTGCAAGGTAGGTCGGGGGCTCCGGAACGTTCACCGTGGGACCTATGTCGATTTCGGCATTTGCAGGCAACTTCCATTGAAATTTCCCAGCAAACAGGGCGGCCAAACCATCAGGCATGAAGTCTTTGTATTGCTGCCAATTTTGCATTGTGATTTTCGTGCCGGGCGGCGGCGGGGTGCCCTGTTCGGCCCGCGCTGAGCCGCCATTGACCGCCAGTAGTAGTGCGCAGACCACAGGCACGATTGCCAGCGCCCGTAAAATCTCGCGACACTGAAAGGTTTGCAGCATTGGAGACCTTGGTGAGTTCATATTCTCTCCTTTAGCTCTAGGCGCTCCGCCCCAAGCGGATCCGATGTACTAGCGCCTCCCTGAGCGATTCGACAAACCGAGAGTCTTGGCACCAACGGACGGCGCACTTGCCGTTCTCGAAGGGTGATGACCTCAGCTTCGCAATGACCGTACAGGAGTATTCAGCGCACTGCCGCCGCGACTTCGCACTCTGGAAGCTGTTCCCAGCGTCAACATTTACATAGGACTTTGATCAGTCTTTGTCAAACGAACTTGACAGGTTGTTGCAGGGCGAGGCGATGGCGTGGACGGCGGTGGCGCCGGGGCGAAGGTGATTCACTTCCCTCGCCCCGGGTTCATTACCTACTGAAGCTGCTGCAGGCAGGCTTTGATCTCGTCGAAATTGGGCACCTTGGTCGCGTCTTCGGCGACCGAGGCGTAGCGGATTTTGCCCTCGCGATCGATGACGAAGGCCGAGCGTTTGCACACGCCCTTGAAGCCCATGAGATCGGCGTAGAGCGTATCGTAGGCCGCAGCGACGGTCTTGTTGTAATCAGACAGGAGCGGGAACTGATAATTCTGCTCCTTGGCCCAGGCGTCGAGTGCAAAGGGGCTGTCGGTCGAGATGCCGAAGACCTTGCAGTCCATGCCCTCATAATCCTTGAGCGAATCGCGCATGCTGCAGAGTTCGCCGGTGCAGACGCGGGTGAAGGCGAGCGGGACGAACAGCAGCAGCACCTTGCTGCCGCGCAGCTCGGAGAGCTTTACATCCGCCATCTTGTTCGATTTAAGCGCAAAGTCCGGTGCCGGCGATCCAACTTGCAGTGCCATTACGAGTTCTCCTTTATCTACCGATGTTGGTGGGAAGTTTTCCCGGTTTAACTTATCCTGCCGCTAACCTGTCCTGACGCGGCAGGAACAGGAAGCATAGCCGAGCGGACGCGATCAATTGAAGCGCGCGAGCGGAATCGGCAGACCCGGAATTTCGACGCGCGTGCGGAAGACCGTGCCCTTCTTTGCTTTGTCCTCGGTATTGTCCGCCGTAACGATATAGAGGTCGCGGAAATCCTTGCCGCCAAAGGTCAGGCTCGTGACCATCTGCGCGGGCACGTCGAGGCGCCAATCGAGGGTGGCGTTGGGCTTGAAGCGGACGACCTCGCCGTGGTTCACGATTGCGACGACAACGCCGCCGTCGGCGTCGATCGCAAGCCCGTCGGGCCATCCGGCGGGCATCCGCGCGAAGACCCGGCGATCCTTGACGGTGCGATCGGGCTGCACGTCGTAGACCCATACTGACTTGGTGGTCGAGTCGGCGTGGTAGAGATATTTGCGATCGGGACTGAAGCCCATCCCGTTGGTAGTCTCAATGCCTTCGTAGAGCTTGAGCACGGTGCCGTCGGGATCGACGCGGTAGAGACTGCCCGGAATCCGCTTGGCGCCTTCTTCGAGCGCGTTATGCTCGAGCGAGCCGACGAAGATCGAGCCGTGGTCGTCGGGCTGGAGGTCGTTGAGGCCGTTGAGCGGCCGCCCCTCCCAATGAGTGAAGAGATCGCGGCTGGTGCGCGTCGCTTCGTTCCAGTGGATCAGGCCGCGGCCCGTGCAGACGATGCCGCCGCCGGCGTTCAGCGCGATGCCGCCGACGCCGCGCCGTTTCGGAATCAGCGTTTCGATCGCACCGTCGGGACTGCGCCGGTAAACGCCGCCGTTAGGGACGTCACTGAAATAGAGCCGGTCGCGAGCGTCGCAACGCGGACCTTCCAGTAGTCCAAATCCTGTGGCTAAGGTTTCGAGCTCCGCCATGATGGGATGCCCTCCACGATGGCGTTTAGCACGTTTCCCGCCCGCCGGGCAGAGTTGCACGGGGCGAATTAACTATACGCTCATGCCGGGAGCCGCGGCCGTCGGATCCGGTCCGCCATTGGCCATCGTGCGACGCTCCTCGGAGAGCCCGATGTAGCGGCGGAAGAGGAACATCAGGGTGGGTTGAAAAACCCGCGTCAGCAAGGCGATCGAGAGCGCGCCGCCGATCACGACGATCGCGAGCGGGCGCTGAGTCTGCGCACCGATGCGCGTCGAGAGCGCCGCCGGCAACAGCCCGAGGCCATCGACCAGCGCCGTCATCATGACCGCGCGGAAGCGCCGATCCGCGCCCATTACGATCGCATCCATCGCCGAATAGCCCTGTTCCCAAAGCTGGTGAATGTAAAAGTTGAGCAGGATGCCGTCCATGATCGCGATCGCGAAAATTGAGATGAAGCCGACCCCGGCAGAGACGCTGAAGGGCGTATGCGTCACGACCAGGGCCAACACGCCACCCAGACAGGCGAGCGGAATTTGCGCCATCAGGATGAGCGTGTTGACGACCGATTGCGTAGCCGCAAAGAGGACGCCCATGATCAGAATCAGCGCGATGGGCACCACGATGGCGAGCCGATGATTGGCGGCCTGGAGTTCGCCGTACTCGCCCGCCCATTCCAGATGGGTGCCTTCAGGGAGATGGACTTCGTCGGCAACGCGCCGTTTGGCCTCGGCGACGGCGCCCTGCAAATCGCGGCCGGTAACCGAGAAACGCACCGGCACGTAGCGCTGCAAATTGCCGCGATAGATGAACGACGCGCCCTCCGAGGCCGCGATTTGCGCGATCTGGCCGAGCGGGACGACCCCGCCACCCGGCACATTGACGCGAATCCCGCGCATCGCTGCGACGGTCTGGCGATACTGGGGCATCCAGCGCACCACCAGATTGAAAGTGCGATCACCTTCGTAGACCTGGGTGACCGCCTGGCCGCCGATCGCGGCCTGCACGATCGCCGCGACGTCGCCGGAATTGAGGCCGTAACGGGCCGCGGCCGCGCGGTCGGGCCGGATGACAATGTTGGGCTGGCCGAGCGAGCGGAACATGAAGACGTCGGTGACGCCGCGCACCCGGCCAAGCACCCGGGTGATCTGGCCGGCAAGGGTCTCGTCGCTTTTCAGATCGTAACCGAAAATTTTGACGGCGTTCGAGCCCGCCTTCACGCCGGACAGGGCTTCGTCGATATTGTCCTCGATATTCTGTGAATAGGAGAAATCAACGCCCGGAAAGCGGTGGCGCAGTTTTTCGTCCATCTGATTGACCAGTTTCTCCTTGGTAACATCTGCGGGCCAAGCCGCGGCGGGTTTGAGATCAACCGCAAATTCGATGTTGAAAAAGCTGGTCGTCTCGGTGCCGTCGTCAGGACGGCCGAGCTGCGAGACAACACTCGCCACTTCGGGGAAGGAGAGAAAAACGGTGCGCATCCGGCTCACCAGTTTGGCGCCCTGAGGCAGGTTGATCGTGGTCGGCATGATTGCGTGCGCCCAGATATTGCCCTCCTCCAATTTCGGCAGAAACTCACCGCCCAGGCGCGGGAAGAGCGCGAGCCCACCGGCCACCAGCAGCATGATTATCGTCACCGTCGCGCGCGGCCAGCGCAGCACCCGAACGAAGAGCGCGTGATAGGAATGCGAGAAGGCTTCCCATATGAAGTTGTGCGTCTCGCGCATCCCCCGGCGCAGGAGGAAAGAACACAGCGCCGGCGAGAGCGTGACCGCGAGCAGAATCGCGGTCGTCAGCGCATAGGCGTAGGTATGCGACATCGGCGAGAAGATCGCGCCCTCGACCCCGCGCATCGTGAAGAGCGGCAGGAAGGCGATGAGGAAGATCAGGGTCGAGTAGAACATCGGCCCGCCGACTTCGCGGGCCGCCCGGCCAATCCGCTGCCGTTTGCCCTCGCTGGGCAGCTCGCTGGAGGTGAGATGGCGAAAGATGTTCTCCACTACGATGATGGTCGAATCGATGATGATGCCGAAATCGACCGCGCCCAGTGACAACAGATTGGCGGGGGTGTTGCTCAGGTGGAGCAGGATAAAAGCCCCGCACATCGCGAGCGGGATATTGACTGCGGCGATCAGCGCGGCGCGCAGATTACCGAGAAAAAACAGCAGGACCAGAAAGACCAGCATCATCCCGATCAGCAGATTCTCGAAGACCGTGTGGAGGGTGGTGTAAACCAGGCCAGTGCGGTCGTAGTAGGGGACGATCTTGTAGCCCGCAGGCAGCATGCCCCGCGTATTGAGTTGATTTACCTTCTGCTCGACGCCCTTCAGAGTCTCCAGCGTATTGCCGTACTTGCGCATCAGGACGATGCCGCTGACCACCTCGTCCTGGTAGTTCATCCCCACAATTCCGAGGCGCGGCGCCCAGCCGACGGAAACGTCGCCGACATTTGCGAGCTTGATCGGCGTAGATTTGCTGGTCGCGAGGACGATGTTGCGAATGTCATCGAGGTTTTGGATCAGGCCGATTCCTCGGACATCGAAGGCCTGCTCGCCGAGGTTGAGGTAGCTGCCGCCGGAGTTGGTGTTTGAATTCTGAATCGCCGTAATGACTTGCGTGAGCGGGATGCCGTAGTGGTTGAGCTTCGGCGGGTCAAGATCGACGTGATATTCCTTGGTCAAGCCGCCGAAGCCTTCGACATCGAGGACACCGGGGACGGTCTTGAGCTGCTTTTCGCAAACCCAGTCTTCGATTTCCTTCTCGCTGATGAGATCGTGATTGGGACTCTGGACGGTGTAGCGATAAATCTCGCCGACCGCATTTTGCGGCGAGAGCCCGGCCTGGATGCCTGGCGGCAGCGTGACGAAGGTCAACTGGTTGATGGTCTGCGTGCGGTCGAATTCGTAATTGCTATCCCAATCGAAATAGAGGCGAATGTCGGAGAGGCCGTAGAGCGAAATCGATTCCATCGCGGTCAGATGCAGCATCCCGCTCATCCCGTACTCGGTCGGCACCGTGACCAGGCGTTCGACCTCCTCGGCGCTGAGACCGTTGGGCAGGGTCAGCACCTCGGTCATCGGCTGCACCGGATCGGGATAGGCTTCGATGTCGAGTTGGGTGAAGGAAAAGAGTCCGGCGAGCGCCAACAACACGGCCGCGCTCACCACCACCACTCGCGCGCTCAGCGCGAGGTCCATCAGCCACTGGATCATTGCCGTTGCTGCGCCGTTTTCTTGACCGGCGGTTGAAAAAAGCGGCTCAGGATTTGGCCCCGTGAGCGCGGTTCCACAACTGATCGACCTGCAACGACTCGCCGGTGATGACGCGATCGCCGGCCGTGAGTCCCGATACCACGCGGGCAAAGCCGGGCTGGTTCCAGGAGGCGATCGCCACCTTGCGCTGCTCGATACGGCCGTTGCCGGTATCGACATAGGCCATATAGGCGTCGGTTTCAAAGACGAGCGCATCGACCGGTACAACTAGCGCGTGCCCGGGCTGGACGAGGATCTTCACGACGGCGAGCATCTGCGGCTTGAGCTTAAGGCCGGGGTTCTTGACCTCGCAGCGGATCTGAATTGTGTGCGTGTTGGGATCGACGCCCGGGCTGATGCGGGCGATCGTGCCGTAAAAGGTCTCGCTGGGATAAGCGGTCGCGACGGCTTCGAGCTGCTGGCCGACCCGCACGCGGGCCAGTTCGTCCTCGTAGATGTCGGCGACGACCCAGACGTCGTCGAGCGTGCCGACGGAGTAGAGGACGTCGCCGGGATTGACCGCGGAGCCGCGCAGCGCCTGGTTTTGCACGATCGTGCCGCTGATCGGCGCGCGCATCACGAAGCTTGGCGCGGCGGTCCAGATGCTCTCGATCTGCGCGGGGCTGATGCCCAGCAGATCGAGTTTGCGGCGCGCCGCCTCGAGCATCGAGCGCGCGAACTGATCGCTGTCGGCGCCCCCGGGGGCCAGCGCCGGCCCGGCCGCCTTGGCCTGGAGATATTCGGCCTCCGCGGTCATGAAGTCGGGGCTGTAAAGCGTCAGGATCGGCTGCCCGCGCTGGACATTGTCCCACTGGGAGACGCGGACCTCTTCGATCCGCCCGGTGACGCGCGAGATGATATTGGCGACGCGGCGATCATCGAAGGTGATCTGCCCGGTGGTCTCGAGCACGCCCGGCAGATCGACCGCCGCTAGCGTCGTCTCGGTCATGCCCGGCACGCCGCCGCGTGGTAACTGGAGCAAATCCGCGCCCTGATCCTGATGGATCAGACTCACCATCGGCGGCGGACTGTCGCTGCTGTCGGCCGGCGGCGCACTGTCGCATCCGGCCGCGCTGAGCGCGAGCAAGGCGGCAATTGCGGCGAGGCCCGCGAGCGGCCGAAGCAACCTGGTCAAACCGCTCACTGCAGGCTGCCTCCGGCCGCCTGCTCGAGCGCGACTTTTTGCGCGAGCAACTGGTTGACCGCCTGCAGATAGGTCACGCGCGCGTCGCTTTGCTGACGGAAGGTGCTGATGAGCGTGGTGAAGTCGCTCTTGCCGCCCTGATATGAGATCAGCATCACCTCGAAGGCCTGATGGGCCAGCGGGATGAGGGTGTGTTGATAGAGCGTCGCGGTTTCGCGCGCACGGAGGATTTGCCGATAGAGCACGGTCACCTGTCCGGCGGTTTGCGTGCGAATCGAATCGAGGTCTTCGCGCGCGGCGTCGAGATCGCGATGCGCGCGGCGGATGTCCTCATTTTTGGCCCAGAAGAAAATCGGCAGATTGAAACTGACCTCGAGATTCCAGTCTTTGTTATGGTTAAGCGCAGGCGCAAAGTTCGCGCTAAGAAAATGATCGTACCCGAGACCCAAAGTGTAATCCGGGGCATATTCAAGCTCGGCGAGTGTCACCGCAGTATTCTGATTGTCCTGCGCGAGGGCGGCTTCGAGGATTTCCTGGCGCGCGCTGACGGCGCGATCGATCACCTGATCGAGACTGGTTTCGAAGGTCGCGAGATCGAAATTCAGATCAACCTGCAACGGCTCATCGGGTTTGCGATCGAGCAGGATATTGAGCGCGGTCTTGTCGTTGGCGATCGCGACCGCCTGCTGGCGCACCAGTTCGCGGTCGGCCTCGAGCGCGAACTTCGCATTAATATAGTCGCCCTGGGTCGCGAGATTCGCGGTGTAGGCGATCTGCGTCACCTTCAGCACCCGCGCGAGATTCGCGACGTTCTCCGTCATCAGATCGTTGAGCGCAAGGTCGAGCTGAATCTGGTAGTAGGCGGTTTTGGCCTGCGCCGTGATGTCGCGCACTGCGGCGAGATAGGTCAGATGGGCGATTCCGGCGGTGCGCCGCGCGTTGCGACCCTGCAGCAGGCCTTTGCCGGGAAACTGCAACGCCTGCGTAAACAGCATACTCTGTTCGCCGGCGTCGTTGACCCCGCGCCAGCTATCGAGGTTCGAGAAGGCGAACTGCGGATCGACGGGGGTGTAATTCTGAATAATCTGATGCTGCGCCGATTCCCAGCGAAAGCGCGCGCCACGGACCTGCGGATTGACGCGCTGGACCTCGGCGACCACCTGGGCGAGCGCCATCGCCTGCGCCAACGCCGTGCACGGGAGCACCGCGGCGACGGCGACTATCGCGAGCAGGCTGGCGCGCCAGAGGCTCGCGCGCTTCATGCGAGCTGCTTCATGAGGCATTGCTTTCCTCGTGATAACGGACGATGTGCCGTGGAAAACGCTTCAGCTCGAAAGTGATCCGCTTAGCATCGCCAATAATCTTTACGACACGACGTCTGGAACGTTGCGGTAGAATTAAACGCTCTTTCCCACGCTGCCGGAAGCTCCCTCCACCACTACCAATGCACAGATCAACGGCGCGTCATCCATCTGAATAACGCGCCGTCACAGGATTTTGCCTGATGCGCAGACTGTGTTGCTATCGAAGAGGGTTACGGGCTATCCGAGCCGGTTTCCGTGTAAGCGGCGTCGGAGTCGGTCACGTGGCGATCCTCGGGCGGCGGCGCCGCGGCGATGCTGGTCTCGCCGCCGTACTTGCGCTCGAGCTCGCGGACGTAGAGCACCGTCTGCCAGCGCTCCTTCGAGGACATCGCGTCGTCGTATGCCGGCATCCAGATACCGCCGTTGCGGATGTAGCCGTAGATGTAACCGTCGGGCAGATTCTTGCTGACGCCAGTCAAAAGATTTTTCGGCGGATGATGCAGCAGATGAGCTACGGTGCCATTACCCGCTCCGGTCATGCCGTGACACGGCGAGCAGTTGGTCTCAAAACGCTCCTTGCCCGCCGCCAGATTCGCGGCGTCCGGCTGGAGCGGATTCTGCATCTTCACGGTCATCATTTCGAGCTTCATCGGCGGGATGGCCTGCGTGTCGGCGATGCCGCTCGGCTGACCATAGTGAACGTTGTAATGGATACCATCGACGGGCATCACGCCGTCGGGCATCTGGCGCGGCGCTTCGGCAAAGGTCGCAACCTGCGGGCCGCGATACATATCGGTAGCCCAGGGAAAGGCGCGCGCCTGCGATGTAACCATCGTGGCCGCGCCGAGAAACGCGCCGGCCAGCACTATCTTCATCAAGTTACGCGGCTTCATCAGTCTTGACCCATCGCGATCGGCTTGCGCGCCACAATAGCGGTCCGGTGGTTATCGATCAAATCGCACAGCGCGTTATTTTGTAACGTCGATCTCGCCCTTCATGCCGTCTTTCTCGTGGGGCACGCAGGTGTAGTGATAGGCGCCGGGAACCGTAAAGGTGTAATCAAATGTGCCGCCCGGCGGCATGAAGCCCGAATCGAAGGGTTTGGCGCCGGCCGGTAGCACGACATCTTTGGGATTCTGCACCATCGAGGCGTCGGCGTCGACGGAATGGAGCGTCGCGGCATTGTTGACCCACTCGACGCTCTGGCCGGCTTTGATCGTCACTTTCTCGGGCAAAAACTTAGGTGGCGTATCACTCATCTTGATTGTGGTGGCGGGTGTCGCCGCGAGCGCTGTTCCCGCACCGACGAGCCCGATCGAAACGACCGCAACCAATAGGATCGGCGCACAGGCGCGCATAAATGATGAACTCATCCAAAACCTCCGTCGTATGAGCACAGGTAATGTACGAACCGTCGGAATGTTAGCGCAACTGCTGAACAAACGCTACCATCGAGCCCTGCCCGCGAGGTGAAATCCGGCGGATGCGCACGCAGATTACAGTCCGGGCCAGCGCTTGGGCCGCGCGTGGAGATGGCAATGGTCGGGAATCTGCCGCATCACGCCGTCGATGATAAAGCCGTCCGCGCCGTATTTATGACGCGCTACCAGCGATAGGGCCTCGACCATAAAGGCGCGTTCCTCGTCGGTAGGTGCGACGCGATGGTCGCCGAGCACCGCCATCGGCGTGTCGCAGGAGTCGCACTCGAGCAGCGTGAACTTGAACGGCTGGGTGAAACTCGCGTACCACGGGGTGTATTCTTTCAACTCGCAAAGGTCGCATTTGTTCATGGCTTCAGGCTTAGCCCCTGCCTTGTACTTCAACAAGAGATTTTCCACCATACGAAGGCTCGAATTGAACAAGTAGATCGGTAAGGAGGTAGATGATGGAGATCAAGGACGCCGCCCGCGAACGTTTACTTTCACGCCGGGACCGGCTCGTCGCACTGAGCCATCGCATCCATGCTCATCCGGAACTCGGATGGGAGGAGGAGAAATCCTCGACGTGGGTGGCGGAAGCGCTGGCGGACGAAGGCTTCGAGGTTCGCCGCGGCATCTTCGATTTGCCGACAGCGGTGATTGCGCGCGCAGGTTCGGGGCCGCTCCATATCGCGATCTGCGCTGAATATGACGCGCTACCTGGGATCGGTCACGCCTGCGGGCATAACATCATAGCCGCGATGAGTGTCGGCGCTGCGATCGCGGCTGCACGCATCGCCGATGACGCCGGCTTGACCGTCAGCCTGATCGGCACGCCGGCCGAGGAGGTGTGCAACGCCGGCGGCAAGATCGAGCTGCTCGAGCGCGGCGGCTTCGACGGCGCCCATGCCGCCATGATGATTCATCCGGCGCCGGTGGATTTGGCCGAGCCGCCGATCATTGCCGCCGCGCAGTTCGAGATCAGCTATACCGGCAAGGAGGCGCACGCCGCGGCTTTCCCCGAACGCGGGGTCAACGCCGCCGACGCCCTGACAATCGCGCAAACCGCGATTGGGCTGCTGCGCCAGCATATTCGGCACTCCGAGCGCATCCACGGCATCATCACCAAAGGCGGGGACGCGGCCAACGTAATTCCGGCGCATACCGCGGCGCGCTATATCGCGCGGGCCGAGACCATCGAAAAACTGCAACGCCTGCTCCCGCGGGTGCATCGATGTTTCGAGGCGGGCGCTCTCGCCACCGGCGCGACGATGAAAATCACGGGTGGTGACAAGCCCTACGCCGAGATGCGTCATGACGCGGATCTGCTCGCGCTCTATCGCACGAACGCGACCGCGGCCGGACGCAAGCTGCTGGACACGGTGCGATTGCCGCCGAACTCGGATTTCGCGCGCGCCGCCGGCTCGACCGATATGGGCAACGTCTCGCTAAAAATCCCGTCGATTCATCCGATGATCGGTCTGGGCTCGATGCCGGCGGTAAACCATCAGCCGGAATTCACCGCGCACTGCATCAAGGCAGAGGCTGATCGCGCGGTCTTTGATGGCGCGCTCGCAATGGCCTGGACCATGATCGACGCCGCAACCAACATCGCGTTGCGGGACCGCCTGATCAAGGGCTCCAAGGACTTGCATTCATAGCGCCACGAGAGCGCGGATAATCGGCTGGCAAGACCGGATGGCAGGCTGGTTTTCGGCGCGCGCGTCTGCCGACGCAAAACTGCTGCTGGCGACGCGTGCGCTGCGCGGCTTCGCCGACGGTGCCGTCAGCGTCATCCTGCCGAGTTATCTGACAGCGATCGGATTGGGCTCGTTTCAAGTTGGCGCGATCGTCTTCGGGACGCTGCTGGGTTCGGCGGTGCTGACGCTGTGGGTTGGCCTTGCCGGCAGCCGGATCGCGCCGCGGCGTATCCTGATCAGTGCCAGCGTTCTGATGTTTGCGACCGGGATCGGGTTTTTTAGCGCCGCCGGTTTCTGGACGCTGTTCGCCGTCGCGGTTATCGGGACGATGAACCCTTCCGCCGGCGATGTCAGTCTTTTTCTGCCGGCGGAGCAGACCGCGCTGGCCGAATCGGTCGCAGACCGCGATCTGACCTCGATGTTCGGATTCTACAACGTCGCCGGCGCGATTGCCGGAGCGCTCGGTGCGTTGGCGAGCGGAATCCCCGCGATAGTGGCCGCCCGCGCCGGTTCCCGTCCAGTCGCGGCGGAACGCATGGTCTTCCTCGGCTATTCGATAATCGCGATTATAGCCGGCGTGGTTTACGCGAAGCTGCGCCAGCCGACGCATCAGGCGCCGCCAACGGGCGCCGGCGCGTCACTCGGAAAATCGCGTCGCATGGTGCTCAAGCTCTCGGCGCTCTTCAGCCTCGACGCCTTCGGCGGCGGTTTCGTCGTGCAGTCGCTGCTGGCGCTTTGGCTGTTTCGCCGTTTCAATCTCGATCTCGAAGTTGCCGGGACTTTCTTCTTTGCCGCGGGATTGCTCGGCGCGCTTTCACAACTGCTCTCGACAGTTGTCGCCGCCCGCATCGGACGAGTCCGTACGATGGCCTATACGCATATCCCGGCGAACGCGTTGCTGATCGCGGCGGCCCTGATGCCCAACGCCAGGCGGGCGATCGCGCTTCTGCTGGCGCGATCGGCGCTGTCGTCGATGGATGTGCCGGCGCGGCAATCGTATGTGATGGCGATCGTCGAGCCCGAAGAGCGCGCCGCCGCGGCGAGCGTCACCAACGTCCCGCGCAGTCTCGCCAGCGCCTTCGCGCCATTGCCGGCCGGCGCACTGCTCGACGCCTCAAACTTCGGCTGGCCGCTAATCTGCGCGGGGGGCCTGAAAATACTTTACGACCTGATTCTGCTCGCGCAATTCCGGTCGGCGCATCCCGCCGACGAAGAGGTAAATTGATGATGGCGCGGGGAACAGAGGGAGCTTCCGCCAAAATGGCGAATCGCGCGCGGCGGCGCTTCCTGCGCGCCGCGGCATTGATGACAGCCGGAGTTGCCGGCTCGGCGCTGAGCAACGGAATTGTGCGGCGCGCCTTTGCGGCGCCGCCGACGGAGACGGGCCTGTCATTCGAAGGGCTCTTGAAAGGGCTGTCCGGGTTTCAGCCGCGCACCCTGATGCAGTTGCCGCGCGCCGAGATTCCGGGCTTTCTTTCACGGCGTCAACTCGGGCAGAACTATGCGGTTTACCGCGAACAGTTTGCCAGGCTTCAGGCTGCAGAGAGCGCACTTGCCACCGCGCCGCGCAGCAGCGCTCAGGCCAAGGAATACGCCGAGCTGCGCAATGCGCAAATGACGGCAGCGAATTCCGTCCTCTTGCACGAATTCTATTTTCGCATTCTGGCTGACGCCCCGACTACTCCCTCGCAATACCTGATCGCGAATATGAACGAGCATATGGGCGCGATGGCCGACTGGCGCGAGGATTTCAGCGCGTGCGCGCGCGGCGCCGAGGAATGGGCGATGCTCGTCTATGATCCCTACGACGACCGCTGGCACAACGTCGCGACCGGGGCGCAGAACGCGGGCGGCTGGACGGGCGCGAACCCGCTGGTAGTGTGCGATGTGGCCGACCACGCCTGGTCGATCGATTACCGGAGTCGCGAGATTTATGTGACGCGATTTCTCGACCACCTCGACTGGGCTGTCGTCGGCACCCGCTATCGAGCGGTCGATCGGCAATAGTGTTCCTGGGCTTTGCACGGCTGATGCGCGCTAAATCGTTAACTCCCTTACTCCGCCAGTGGGATTGCGTTACTGTTTTGATCAGTTGGTCCGGCGCCGGCGCGGCGCAAGGGAGTATTTGGATGGCCCTCGAACGGGACAAACATATTGCTGAACGGGCGTTGCTCACGATGGACGAGGTTCAGTTGCTCGACCTTTACCGGCGGATGGTGCTGATTCGCCGCTTCGAAGAAAAGACTGCCGAGATGTACTCGCGCGGCAAGATCACCGGCTTTTGCCATCTGTACGCTGGAGAGGAGGCGGTGGCGGTCGGCGCGATCGCGGCGCTCAACAGCAAGGACTACGTGGTTTCGACCTATCGCGAGCATGGCCATTGTCTCGCCAAGGGGGCGTCGCCGCGCGCCGTGATGGCCGAACTCTTCGGCAAAGCGACCGGGCTCTCGCGCGGCCACGGCGGCTCGATGCATCTGTTTGATCCGAATCTGCGCTTCATGGGCGGCTACGCGATCGTGGGCGGCGGCCTGCCGATCGCGACCGGCCTCGGCCTCTCGGCCAAGTACCGCGAGGAACCCGACGTCGTGTGTTGCTTCTTCGGCGACGGCGCGCTGCCGCAGGGCGCCTTTCACGAAAGCCTCAACCTCGCCTCGCTCTGGAAGCTGCCGGTGGTTTTCGTCTGCGAGAACAACTTCTACGGGATGGGCACGATGGTGCAGAACGCCATCTGTCAGGAAGAGCTCTACCGTTTCGCCGAGCCCTACAAGATGCCGGGCGTGCGCGTGGACGGGATGAACGTACTCGACGTTTATGGCGCGGCGACCGAAGCTGCGGCGCGTGCGCGCGAGGGCGACGGCCCCTCGCTGATCGAGGCGGTGACCTATCGCTTTCGCGGCCACTCGATGTCGGACCCGGCCGAGTACCGCTCGCGCCGCGAGGAGCGCATCTGGCAGGAGCGCGATCCGATCAAGAATCTCCGCCGCCGCATGTTGCTCGATCAACGAGTCAGCGAGGCCCAGCTCGACGAGGCCGAGCGCGAGGTTGTCGCGGTTATTGACGACGCGGTGAAGTTCGCCGAGGAAAGTCCCGAGCCCGGCCTCGAGACCCTCGGAAAATATGTTTACGTCGAAGAAAACCGGGACGCCTAGATGGTGACAGACTAAGATGGCGCTAATTACTTATCGTGAGGCCTTGAACCAGGCGCTGCGCGAAGAGATGGATCGCGACAGCCGGGTCTTTATCATGGGCGAGGAGGTCGGCTACTTCGGCGGCGCCTTCAAGGTCACCGACGGGCTGCTCGCGGTGTACGGCGAGCGCCGCGTGCGCGATACGCCGATCTCCGAATTGACGATCGTCGGCGCCGGGGTCGGCGCGGCGATGGGCGGGCTGAAGCCGGTGGTCGAGCTGATGACGATCAATTTCGGCCTGCTCGCGATCGATCAGATCGTCAACAGCGCCGCGAAAATTCACTATATGTTCGGCGGCCACGCCAAGGTCCCGATGGTCATCCGCGCGCCCCAGGGCGCGGGCCATCAGCTTGGCGCGCAGCACAGCCAGAGTCTCGAAGCCTATTTTCTGCATTGTCCCGGACTGCGCGTCGTCATCCCGGCGACGCCGGCCGACGCCAAGGGCCTGCTGAAATCCTGTATCCGGCAGGAGGATCCCGTCGTCTTCCTCGAGCACGAATCGCTCTACGGCGTGAAGGGCGAAGTGCCCGACGGCGATCATCTGGTGCCGCTGGGGCAGGCGCGGCGCGCGCGCGAGGGCAAGGACGTCACGCTGATCTCCTACTCGAAGTGCGTGTACGACACGTTGTCGGCAGCGGAAGCGCTCGAAAATGAGGGGATCGACGCCGAAGTAATCGATCTGCGCACGCTCAATCCGCTCGACCTCAAAACGGTCGTCGAGTCGGTCAAGAAGACCGGGAAAGCGATTATCGTATATGAGGGCTGGCGTACCGGCGGCGCCGGGGCGGAGATCGCGGCGCAAATTTACGAGACCGCCTTCGACAGCCTCGACGCGCCGATCGAACGCGTGGCGACGCTCGACACGCCGATTCCCTACAACGCGCGGCTCGAGCACGCGGCGCTGCCGAGCGCTGCAGATATCGTCAAGGCCGCGGAGCGGCTGGTCTAAGCAATCCGGCGGGTTGATTATCTGATTCATGCCTCATCGTCAGCGCAGGCGACCACCTGAAGGATTCACTCATGAGCAATGAAATCACGATGCCGAAGCTTTCCGACACGATGGAGGAAGGCAAAATCATTCGCTGGCTCAAGCATCCGGGCGATCAGGTTCGTCACGGCGACGCCTTGGCCGAAGTCGAGACCGACAAGGCCGACATGGTGATGGAATCGTTCGATGACGGCGTGCTCGAAGAGATTCGGCTCAAGGAGGGCGAATCGGCGCCGGTCGGCGCGACGATCGCGATGCTGCGTGCAGCGGATGGCGCGTCGGCAGGTGGCACGGCGGGAGAATCGCGCAACACTGCGGCGTCGGCGCCTCGAGCGGCAACTCCCGAGGCTCTCGCGCCGGTGGAAAATTCAACCGCAAAGCGGTCGTCAACCGCCGAGCGCGTTACGCCAATCCGTCCCGCCAAACGCCGCGCCGCGGAGAAAGCGGCCCCTCAGGCTCCGCCCGAAGCCTCGACGAACGCTATGGAGAATCCCGCTTCCGTCTTTACGAAAGACGATCCCGAAGCGCCGGCGGACGCCGACGACGGCGGCGCGTTTCCCTTATCCCACGAGAGCCATCCTGCGCTCAGCGCTCATCCGTCGGCGACGCCGACCGCGATCGCCGCGCCGCCGCCCCGCGCGCTCGCGACCACGGAGCCTCATCCACCGGCGCCTCACGACGGCAAGCTGCGCGCCTCGCCGCTGGCGCGGCGCGCCGCCGACGAAGCCGGCATCGACCTGGCGCAGGTCCATGGCAGCGGGCCGGAGGGGCGCGTCACCAAGCGCGATATCGATAATTTCGTTCGTGAGCAGCAGCTCTTCCGCTTCCGCCGCCTGGTCGCGCCGCGCGAGGGGCTGCCGGGCACGCGCGAAGAGCTCTCGAAGATGCGCCGCACGATCGCGCAGCGGATGGCCCAGTCCAAGCGCGAAATCCCGCACTTCTACGTCACCGTGGAGGTCGATATGGAAGAGGCGGTCAAGCTCAAGAAGTCGCTCGAAGTGACCGAGCTGTTCGAAGAGGACATCACCTACAACGACATCATCGTCAAAGCGACTGCGCTGGCGCTGGCGCGCTATACGCGCATGAATGCGAGTTTTCAGGACGACGGCGTGGTCATCTATCCGCATATCAATATCGGGATGGCGGTGGCGGTCGAGGACGGGTTGATCGTTCCGGTGATTCACGAATGCGAGCGGCTGACGCTGCCGGAAATCTCTGCGGCCGCCCATCGGCTGGTCGGCAAGGCGGCGCGCGGCGGCTTCAGCGGCGACGATCTGTCGGGTGGGACTTTCACCATCTCGAACATGGGGATGCTCGGGGTCGAGCATTTCGCCGCGGTCATCGTCCCGCCGCAGGCCGGCATCCTGGCGGTCAGCGCGGTCAAGGAAAAGCCGGTGGTGAGAAACGGCCAGTTGGCCGTCGGCAAAACCATGATGCTGACGGTGGCCTGCGACCATCGCATCATCGACGGCGTGGTTGGCGCGCGCTTCGTCAACGAGATCAAACGCTTTCTCGAAAACCCGGCAAGCCTGCTAGTTTCGTAAGGCGGCGTGTATGATGCTCGCCACGAGGTGAAGCTTGGCCAACTCCCGTTATGATCTTGTCGTGATTGGCTCAGGTCCCGGCGGTTATGTCGCCGCGATACGGGCGAGCCAGCTCAAGATGAAAGTCGCAGTTATCGAGCGCGATCTGCCGGGCGGCGTCTGCCTGAATTGGGGTTGTATCCCGAGCAAGGCCCTGCTCAACTCCGCTGAAGCGATGGAGACGATTCGCGGCGCGGCGCAGGAGCACGGGATCGCGGTCGGCGAGGTCAGCGTCGATTTCAAGCGCGTCATCGCGCGCAGCCGCGAGGCCGCCGACAAGCTCTCGAAGGGCGTGCGCTTTCTACTGCGCAAGAACAAGGTCGATTACATCGAAGCTCACGGCGCGATCAGCGGGCCGAACCGCGTCGCCCTGACGCCCGCGCCGGGCAAACCGGCGCCCCCCGCCGAGGCCGTCGAAGCCGAGCGCATCCTCATCGCGACCGGCTCGGGCGAGCGTCTTTTCCCCGGGATGGCCGTCGGCGACGGCGTTATGACTAGCCGCGAGGCCCTGCTTCACGATCACGTCCCCGCTAGCATCATTGTCATCGGCGCCGGCGCCATCGGACTAGAATTTGGATACTTCTACCAAGCCTTCGGCGCCAAGCTGACGATTGTCGAGCTAGAAAAGCAGATGCTGCCGGGCTTCGACGCCGAGGTTGCCGAAGAACTGCGCAAGGCCTTCGTCAAGCGCGGCGCCAATATCCTGCTCGGCCACGGCTACAAATCGATGACGCGCCACGACGGCAAATGGACCGTCACCCTCGACGTCGCCGGCGCCGCCAAGACCGTCGAGGCGGAGGCAGTGCTGGTCGCGGTCGGACGCGGCCCGCTCAGCCGCGACCTCGGTCTCGACCGCGTCGGCATCGAAGTCGAGCGCGGCTTTATCAAGATTGATGATTCGTTCCGCACCTCGTGCGCGACTATCTATGCGATCGGCGACGTCGCGCGGATGCCGTTGCTGGCGCATAAGGCCTCCGCCGAGGGTATCGCCGCGGTTGAGATCATGGCCGGGGTGCGCGAGCCCGGCTTCGACTTGCTCGCCATCCCAGGCTGCATCTATTGCGAACCGGAAGTTGCGACCGTCGGCTTGAGCGAAGCGGACGCGGTTGCGCGGGGAATCGAAGTCAAGGTCGGCAAGATTCCGTTCCGCTCCAACGGCAAATCAGTTGCGGTCAATCAGACCGAGGGCTTCGTCAAAATCGTCGCCAGCAAACAATACGGCGAAGTGCTCGGATGTCAGATCATCGGCCATCATGCCACCGACCTGATCTCCGAAGTGGTGCTCGGAAAGACACTCGAAACGACCACCGCCGAGATTGGCCGCAGCGTGCACCCTCATCCGACGCTCTCCGAGACCATCATGGAGGCTGCGCTCGCGGCGGAGGGCGAGGCGATTAACTTCTGATGTCGATTCTGCGCATCGCCCGCCTCGGCCGCGTCGATTACGCTGCGGCGCTCGAGTTGCAGCAGGCGCTGGTCGCGCAACGATCGCATGACACGAGCGCTGATACGCTGCTCGTGCTCGAGCATCCCCCGACTTACACGCTCGGCCGCGGCGCTGATGAACGCTTCCTCCTCGACCCGCCCGCGGGCGTGCCGATTCATCGCGTATCGCGCGGCGGGCAGGTGACCTGGCACGGGCCCGGCCAACTGGTCGGCTATCCAATCCTGAAGCTCGAAGGCGCGGAGCGCGACGTCATGCGCTACCTGCGCCGGCTCGAGCAGGTGATCATCGCGGCGCTCGCGCGTTGCGGTATCGCCGCCGAGCGCCGCGCCGGGTTGACCGGCGTATGGGTTGGGACTGAGAAGATTGCCTCAATCGGAGTCGGTATCCGCCGCTGGGTGACGCTGCATGGCTTCGCGGTTAACGTCGCGATCGACCCCGACGGCTTCGCGCGGATCGTGCCGTGCGGAATTGCCGGCTGCCATATGACCTCGATCGCCAAGCTTGGAGTCGAAGGGGTCTCGATGGCCGCATTCTCGGGGCTGATCGCAGAGGCGTTCGCTGCGGTTTTTGGCTATCAGCAAGTTGAAGCTCTCAACGGCCGCGCGCTCGTCGCAACTCCCGCCGCGCCCGACGACCTCGCTGCTCACGGATAAATCATGGGCGAGCGCAAACATCCGGAGTGGATCAAGGTTCGCGCGCCCACCTCGCCCGAATACTTCCGCACGCGCGCGACGCTCGCCGAGCTCAAGCTGCACACAGTCTGTCAGGAGGCCTGCTGTCCGAATATCGGTGAGTGCTTCGGGCATCGCACGGCCACCTTCATGCTGATGGGCGATGTCTGCACGCGCAATTGTCCCTACTGCGCAGTCGCGCACGGCCGCGTGCGCCCGCTCGATCCCGACGAGCCCCGACGTATAGGCGAGGCGGTGGCGCGGCTGGGGTTGCAACATGTCGTTGTGACGTCGGTGGATCGCGACGATCTCGCCGACGGCGGCGCTGCGCATTTCGCCGCGACCGCGCACGCGATCAAGGCCGCGACGCCCGGCGCGCGGGTCGAAGTGCTGGTGCCCGATTTCAAGGGCGCGCACGCGAGCGTCGAGACCGTGGTCGCCGCGCCGGTCGACATCTACAATCACAATATCGAGACTGTGCCGAGCCTCTACCGGAAATGCCGCCCCGGCGGCCGCTATGAGCTCTCGCTCGAGGTCCTCGCTTACGCCAAGGCGGCGGCGCACGGCCGCGCGTTGCTCACCAAAGCCGGCGTGATGCTGGGCCTCGGTGAGGAGCGCGACGAGCTCATCCAGGTGCTCCGCGACCTGCGCGCCGCCGGGTGCGACATCCTGACGCTCGGGCAGTATCTGCGCCCCTCGCCGGATCATCTTCCGGTCGTGCGCTACGTCCCGCCCGCCGAGTTCGCCGAGCTCAAAGCGATCGGAATCGCTCTGGGCTTTCGCCACGTCGAATCCGGTCCGCTCGTGCGCAGCTCCTATCATGCCTGGGAACACGTGAACTGATTGCCGTGATCCTTGTGCCTGACGGGCCCGCCCAACCGAGTCAGGCGGTTACGGTACTTGGTCTAGTCCCGCAGCCGCCCGGCTCCGAAAGGATAACGTGGTGAATCGGAAAAGCTCGACCCGTCAGCGGAGCTACGGCGCGTGGCTGCTCGACTTTCGCCAGCCGGTCGGTCTGCTCCTGCTCGCCGTGACCGCCTTCATGAGTTACCAGGCAATGCACGTTCCGATCGCGACCAAATTTGAAGACCTGTTTCCGGCGGCGCACCCCAACACCGTCCTCTACCGGCAGTTTCGCGAAGCCTATGGCGGGGCGCAGACGCTAGTCCTGATGCTGCGGGTGAAAGACGGCGACATTTTCACGCCGCGCACGCTGCACGCGATCCAGGATATGAGCGATAAGGTTAACGCCCTCCCCGGGGTCAACCATAACGAACTCTTTTCGCTCGCTTCCTATCGCGTGCTTTACGCTCGCGCCTTGCCCGGTGTCCTCAAGTCGGAACCCTTCATGTGGCCCAAGGTCCCGGCGACGGCTGCCGGTATCGCCGAGCTCAAGGCTAATGTCCTGGTGCATCGCGAGCAGCTCGCGGGCCTCGTCACCGAAGATCTCAAGGGCGCACTCGTGGTCGCGAGTTTCAATGAAGGCACGCTCGATTATGTGGGGGTCTTCGATGGCGTTCAGCAAATCATTCGCGATCATCAGGACGCCAACACGACGATTTATGCCAGTGGCCCTCTGATGTTCGCGGCCTGGGGCTACCATTATCTGCCGCGCATCGAGAAGATCTTCGGCGCGTCATTCGCCCTGATGCTGTTGTTGACCTGGCTCTGCCTCGGACGGCGGCGCGGCTGGTGGGCGCCGGTCGTGACCGGGGTCTGTTCCGCCATATGGGGCGTCGGCTTTATGAGCCTCAAGGGTTACAACTTCGACCCGGCGATGCTGGTCCTACCCTTGATCATGACCGCGCGGGATCTCGGTCACGGCATCCAATGGCAGGGACATTTTTATCACGAGCTCGATCGCCAGGACGATAAGATTGGAGCCTGCGTGACCACCGCCGATGCGCTGTGGCGGCCGGGCCTGATCGCCGTGCTGATCAGTATCGCGGGCATTGCCTTCGTCGCGGTGGGCAGTATCCCGGTCTTGCGGCAACTCGGAATCGGCGGCGCGGTATGGATGGGCGCGAGTCTCGTCGTGGTTTTCGCCGGTCAGCCGATTCTCGTGAGCTATCTGCCGTCACCGGAGCTGCATCGCGCTCCGGTTGGCGTGCGCCGCGGATGGCGCGATCGCCTCACCAATCTCACGATTAGCGCCGGCTGGCCGCGCCTCGTCCTGATCGGCGCCGCCGTCGTTGCCCTGATTGTGGGCCTCGTCGCCGAGCAACGCGTGCTTATCGGCTATCAGACCCCAGGCACTCCGATCTATCGGGAAGATGCGAAAATCAATCGGGACACCGCTGAAATCGCCCGCTTTGTTCCAACCAATACCGCCTGGGTGGTGCTCGAAACACCGGAGTTCCCCAGCCCTCAATCTACGATGGGCACCGCGACGATGCGGATGGGCGACGACCTCGCAGATTATCTGCTCGAACGCGGCGACGCCTCGGCCGTGCTCGGCTTCGGCAATGTCGCCGAAAAGCCGATGAACATGTTGCTGCACAACGGTTTTCCCAAGTTCATGGCGATTCCCGACAGCGAGATGCTCAGTGCGAATCTGTGGGGCTTCTTTTTCGGCGCCGCCGCGCCCGACGAGCCCAAGGCCTACTTCGCCTACCAGCCCTCCGCACGCAACGGCCGTATCCTGATGCTCCTGCCGGACCACACTGCGGCGCGGCTCAACCGCCTGCGCGCAGACCTCGACACTTTTGTGCGCGAGCGCGTGACGCCGGACCATGGTCTCAATCAGGTCAAGCTGCTCTACCTTGGAGGCGAAGCCGGACTCTACCTGGCAATCAATGACGTCACGCAGCGGCTCAATCTACTGAATCTCGCGCTCGTCCTCTCAGCTATCTTCATCCTCGGCGCAATTATGGCGCGTTCGTTCCTCGCCGGCGCACTGCTGGTGCTGATCGCGATGGCGGCAAACTTTCTCGGCTTCGCCTACTTGAATCAGAATGCCATCGGTCTCACCACCGATACCATCTCGGTCATCTCGCTCGGGATGGGGCTCGGTCTCTGCTTTGCCGTTTACCTCCTGGCCGGGATTCAGGACGCGATGGCGGCGGGACTCGAGCTCGATGACGCGGTGCGCTACGCGATTCACGGTGCGGGCCGATGGGTCATCGCCACCTTCCTCGTGATCGTCGCCGGCCTTGCGCCGTGGGCCTTGTCGCCGTTGCTCTTTCAGAACGAGATGAGCCTGATCCTAATTCTCCTGATGGTCACCAATCTGCTTGCCGCGATGCTCATCCTGCCGGCGTTGATTGCGTGGATGCGGCCGCACTTCCTGACGCACATCGAGCCCGAACGCCGCTACGGCGCGCAAGCCCAAAGCTAGGGAATCTCTGCGCAAGTGGGTCGCGAATACCCATTCGTGCAACTCCATCGCCGGCTTCTCAGAATGACGGCGCTACTTTCAGTAGCATTGAACCACTTGTCATTCTGAGCGAAGGCTGCCGGAGCGAAGAATCCCGGATTATCCATGCATCGCGGCTGCTGCCGATCTCGCTGACAATATGTAACTGAACGGTTACATATCTTCCATGAGACTCGACGCGACGATCGCGGTGCTGGCGGATCCGACCCGCCGCGAGCTGCTGCGCCGGCTGGCTGGCGGCCCGCGCCGCGCGAGCGCTCTCGCCGCAGGCTTTGCGATGAGCCGGCCGGCCATCTGCAAACACACGCGCCTGCTTGCCGGGGCCGGACTTATCCGTGCGCGCCGCCACGGTCGCGAACGCATTTACGAGTTGGCACAGGCGGGAGGCCGCTCAATCAGGCGGTTGATTATGGAATTCGAAGATGTCGAACGATTTTGGGAAACCGCACTCGAAGCTTTCAAACGCTACGCTGAGGAGAAATCATGACGATTCGCAAGTCGATCAAGGTGGAGCGCTCGCCGGAAGTCTCATTCAGGATATTCTGCGAAGAGATGAGTCAGTGGTGGCCCGGCGGCTTCGGCAAGGAGACCAAAGCGTTTATCGAAAAACGCGTTGGCAGCCGCTATTTCGAGCGCAGCCCCGACGGCGCCGAGTCCGAGATTGGCCGCGTCACCGCCTATCAGCCGCCGGCCCTCGTGGCCTTCACTTTCCGCGCGCCGAGTTGGGACTTTCCGACGCAAGTGGAAGTCCGCTTCATCGCGGAGGGCGCAGGCACGCGCGTCGAGCTCGAACACTCCGGCTGGGAGCAGGACGCGAAGCTCACCGCAGGGCGCAAGAACTATGACAGCGGCTGGGACATGGTGCTGGGCCACTACCAGGCGCACGCCGGTTCAGTGACACTATAGAGTCTAACGCCGATTGTCGATCCGAGGCCGCTTCGTGCGACTATGGATTGAGCAGTTAACCATCGCACAAGGAGTAGCTTATGAAACTGCACGCATTTCCACCGTCACCGCGCGCGACCAAGACCATGGCGCTCGCGTATCATCTAGGCCTCGATTGCGAGATGAAAATGGTCGATCTATTCACGGGTGAACAGCACAAACCAGAATTCGCAGCGCTTAATCCCAACGAGCGGATGCCGGTGCTCGAGGACGACGGCTTCGTGCTGTGGGAGTCGAACGCGATCCTCCAGTACATGGCGGCGAAGAAACCGGCGAGCGGGCTCTGGCCGTCGGACGCCAAGGCGCAGGCCGATGTTTTGCGCTGGCATTCGTGGGACGCCGCCGATTGGTTCCCGGCCTGCGCGATTCTCACCTTCGAGCGGTTCGTGAAAAAACTCGTCGGCGCGGGCGCGCCGGACCCGGCGGAAGTCGCCAAGGGCGAGACGCAGTTTCACAAATGCGCGAAGGTTTTGAACGCCGCGCTCAAGGGGCGTGAATGGCTGGTCGGCAACAAGCTGACGATCGCCGACTTCGCAATTGGCGCGCCGATGGCGACGGCCGAGCCGGCGCAGTATCCGGTCGCCGACTATCCCGAAATCACGCGCTATTATGCCGCGCTCGCGGCGCTGCCCGCATGGCAGAAGGCGCTCGCCGCAGCCCGCGGCTGAGCCGACGGACAGACTCCTGAATCGTGGCGGCGCGGCCTCAATGAGCTGCGCCGCCGCCGCTGCTCGTCGCGCCGCGCAGGAACAGGAAGGACGGAATCATGATCACAGCGATCAGCGCGAGGATGCGATAGATGTCGTTGAACGACAGCATCGCCGATTGGGCCTGGATCGCCTCGTAAACCATCCCGAGCCCTTGCCTCTGGCCGGTGATTAGCTGCGGTATGAAGCTGAACGACGGCGACCCGGGCATCGCTTGCCTGGCGGCGCCCAGCCGCCACGCATCGAAGGCCGAGAAGTGCTCGACCAGTCGCGATTGATGAAGCTGCTGATGGCTCACCAGCATGTTCGTCATCCAGGCGATGCCGACGGCCGCGCCCGTATTGCGCATCATGTTGTAGAGACTGGCGGCGTTGCCCATGCGCTCGCGCGAGACGCATGATATGGCCGCGGCGGAACTCGGCGGAAAGATCATGCCGAAGCCGAGACCCATCACGAGCATCGGCCAGACGATCGGCCAGGTCGCCGACTGCAGGCTGTAATCCGCGGAGAACCAGCATCCGATCGCGATCAGGGTGAAGCCCAGACCGATGAACTTCGTCGTGTCAACGCCGAAGCGCGCGAGGTTGCCGACAATCATCATCGAGGTCATCGAGCCGATGCCGCGCGGCGCCTGAACGAGACCCGCGTTCCAGGCGTCATAGCCCATCAATTCCTGCAGAAAGACCGGACTGAGCAGTAGTGTGCCAAAGAGAATTGAGCTGAAGGCGACGGTTACCATCATGGCTGCGTCGAAGATGCGGTATTTGAGCACCCGCAAATCGAGAATCGGTTCGCTGAAGCGCAGCTCGCGAAAAGCCAGCGCCACAAACGCGACGGCCGAGAGAATCGTCGCGGCGATCACCCACGAGGAGTTGAACCAGTCGGCGCGCTGTCCGCGATCCAGCACGATCTGGAGCACACCGAGGCTCAGGACCAACAGCACGATGCCTGGATAGTCCACCTTGCCGCCGCGGGCGCGGCGCTGGCGCATGAAAGGCGGGTCGTGCACGAAGGCCGAGACCATGGCGAAGGCGATCATTCCGATTGGCAGGTTGATGTAAAAGTTCCAGCGCCAATTCCAATTGTCCGTGATCCAGCCGCCGAGCGTCGGGCCGAGAATCGGCGCGACCATCAGGCCCACGCCCCACAACGCCATCGCCATCTGCTGCTCGTCAGGTGGAAAGGTCTCCATCAGGATGGCTTGCGAAGACGGAATCATCGCGGCGCCGGAGGCCCCCTGCAGCAGCCGAAAAAACACCATCTGCCGGAGCGATCCCGCCGCGCCGCACAGCGCCGACGCCGCGACGAAGGCGAACACGGAAACGAGAAAATAGCGCTTGCGGCCGAACCGCGACGAGATCCACGCGGTCATCGGCAGCATGATCCCGTTCGCGACCAGATAGCTTGTCAGCACCCAGGCGATCTCGTCCACGCTCGCCGAGAAGCTGCCCTGCATGTGCGGCAACGCCACGTTGATGATCGAGGTGTCGAGCACTTCGAGCGCCGTCCCGAGCATCACCGCCAACGCGATCAGCCACTTGTGGGTTGGTAGAGCCGCCTCCGAGGCGAGTGCCGGCGCCGTACTGGCCGCTTCCATGAATAGCCCTCGACCGTCTTTGAAAAAGCAGCGCTAAGGCTCCGCGCGCATCCACTCGGCGGCCCGCTCGCCGATCATGATGCAGGTCAGGTTGGTGTTCGCGCGCACGATATTCGGCATGACCGAGGCGTCAACCACGCGTAGGTTGGCGACCCCACGCACCCGGCAGAACTGATCGACCACCGCCAGCGGATCGCTGGATGGGCCCATTTTAGCCGTCCCTACCGGATGGTAGATCGTGCTACAATTGGTTCGTACGAAATCCGCGAGGGCCGCATCCGAGTCGACCACCTCCTGAGTGAGATTGACGATCTCCTTGAGATAGGCGGCGAACGGCGCGCGATGCATTAGACGCCATGCCAGCCGCACCCCATCGATCATGCGGCGGAGGTCTTCAGGATCATCGAGGTAATTGAGTTCGATCCGCGGCGGCACATTCGGGTCGGCGCTGCGCAAAGTCAGGCGCCCGCGCGAGCGCGGACGCTGCAGACCGGGCACCACCGAGACGCTCGGCAACGGCAGATCGAGATTCAGGCCTGGCGCAACTTTGGGATCGAAGAAGTTGAAGATGTACATCTGCATGTCGTTGAATTCGCGCGAGCCGTCCGCGGTGTAACGAATCCCGATCGGATTGGTCACGGCCGGATCGTGCGGAATACCGGGCATCGGCGTCCCGGCGACGAAGACCAGCAGATGATCGATTAGATTGCGGCCGACGCCCGGCGCGTCCACGACAGACTCGATTCCCAGCGCCGCGAGTTCGGCGCGCGGTCCGACACCCGAGCGCAGCAGGATCGCCGGCGAATTGATCGCGCCGGCCGAGAGCGTAATCCGCCGCGCGCGCAGGCGCTGAACCATCCCGCCACACTCCACTTGCAGGCCGGTCGCCCGCCCGTTCTCAACGATTACGCGATTGACATTACAGTTGGCGCGGATCGTCAGGTTGAGCCGCGGACGCGCTGCGGCGAGATACCCGATCGCGGTCGAGATGCGCACGCCCTCGCGCCGATTGCGCGGCCATGGCCCGATGCCGGTCGAGCGCGGATCATTGTGATCCCAGACTTCGGGATAGCCCTGCGCGCAGCAAGCCTCGTAAAAGGCTCGATTGATCGGCTGCCAGGCGGCCGGTTGCGGACGCTCAATCCAGATGGGCCCGTTGGCGCCGTGAAAGTCGCCATGCGCGTCGCGATCGTTCTCGAGCTTGCGATGGGCCGGCAGGACCTTCTCGAAACTCCACTCCGGATTGCCGAGCGCCGCCCATTCGTCGAAATCCTCGGGCGTGCCGCGCAGCGCGATATGGCCGTTGACCGCAGAAGAGCCGCCCGTCACTTTGCCGCGCGGAAAGGCGATCTCGCGCCCAGGCACGACCTCGGCGGCGTAGCCCCAATCGTGCGGACCCATCGAGACCCACGAGTGCAGGAGGTCGTCCGGGCTCTCGGCAATAACCGGATAATCCGGACCGGCCTCGAGCAGCAGCACTGCGCGATCGGGATCTTCGCTCAGCCGCGCCGCCAGCGCCGCGCCGGACGAACCCGCGCCAACCACGATGTCGTCGTAGTCCATCAACATTCTTTAGCTCCGTGCTGGTCTTTACTGCAAAAGCTCCGCACCGGACGACTCAGTCCTCGCTCTGCTAGATCACGATCGACAGCGCGCCCGCAGCGATTAGCGCGCCGGCCCAGATCGCATCGAGATTGATCCACGCGCTGCGCAGGATGCGCAATCCGATCCATTCGTACACCACGATCGCGATCGTGCCCATTGTCAGGAACATCGCGCCCGTGTGCAAAAGCACCACCGCGAGGCTCTCGACCAGCCCGATCGCCCCGCCGCCGATCGCCGGCAGCGCGTGATGGTGATGCATCATCGCCATCGGCATCGCCGGAGACGACGGTAGCTTGAGCAGGATCGGGAAAAGCATCAGGCCGGCGCCGTGCGCCGTCGCCATCAGGAATGACCAGATAACCAGATCAAAAGCACTGACCTTCATCGCAACCCAGCGCGGATGGGCGCGCGGCCGGATAAGCCGGAACAACCCGAACAGGATCAAGGCAGCGGCCCCGGCCGGACGGATAATCCACCAAGCGCTCGACATCGCGCCGGCGATTAGTCCCACCACCAGCGCGATCGAGATGAAATGCCCGGCCGCGATCGGGAACAGTGCCGCGATCACTTTTCTCCGGCGCCTCTCCTGCAAGCCCAACGCAACGGCGAACAGCCACCCCATCGACGGGTCGAAGCCGTGATACGCGCCGAGCAGCGTAATCGCGACCCAGGGCCACGCCCGGCTCACGGGTAGCAATAGGAATCCGAGGAGGAGTCGCCCCCTTCGAGCCGCACCTGATGAGCCCGTTCGCCACTGAAGGGCACAAAGAATTTCGGGTCAATTTCGAGGCCACCGGCCGGGTTTGCGTTGACCACTGTAACCCAGCCGCGCACCCCCTCCGGGTAGAACTGCTCATCCCACGAGCCGTAAAGCGAATTGCTCAGATAGATGCGCTTGCCGTCGCGGCTCAGTTCGAGCATCTGCGAGCCGCCATTCAACGCACCCGCCTTGGGATGCGGCGCGTGGGCAACGATTCCGCCCAGCCGCACCTTGCCGGTTAACTTCGGCGTGAACGGATCGCTCACGTCCCACTGTTGCAGGTCGCCGGTGCCAAAGCAGGCGAGATAAAGATAGCGGTCGTCGAGGCTCAGATTGATGTCGGTGATCAGCGGCGGCACGGCCTTGAAGGGCTTGAGCGCCGGCGGCAGCAGATCCGGATCAGCCAATTCGGCCGGCACATCGATAATTTTCCGCAAGCCCCAGTTGCCCTTATCGCGATGCCACAACCAGATCGACGCCGACAGATCCTTCGTCGAGATCACCACGCCGACGAAGCCATGGGTTTTGGTCGGATCGTGCGCCGGCCGCAGTTCGAGCGCCATCTGGTACTCGGCGCTCATTTCGAGCGTTTGCAGATGGCGCCGGCGGCGCAAATCCCACAGATGCAACGCGTGGCCATACTTTCCGCCCATCAGCAGATCCGGCTGCAACCCCTTCTCGATCATGTTGGGCGTGCCCCACTCGCTGGTAATCGCGACGTCGTGTCCGAGATGCCACCAGAAGTCGTAGGCCAGATACTGCGGTCCGCGATCGACCTCCCAACGCCCCAGCACGTCAAAGCTTTCGTGGTCGAGCAGGAACAGGCCGCCGGGCCCCTCGCCGTTAGGTGCTCCCAGTGCGCTGACGTAAATCGCGTCGGGTCCGCAGTGAATCGTATGCGGACGGCTGTACCCGGTGCGCGACGCGATCTCTTCCGGCTCGATTATCTTGACGATTTTCGGCGCGCGCGGATCGGGCTTGGTGTCGATTATGTAAATTCGCGACGAACGCAGTCCCGGCACGATCAGGTAACGCCGCTCGACATGCGGATGCGGTGCATACGGGCAGAGCGCCGCGCTGCAGGCGTTCCAGCCAAAGTGATGCAATTCGTCGCTGGCGACCGGCATCTCGAGCCGCCCGACGACCTGGCTGTAGCTCGACGAGGCGGGATCGAGATCGAGCACGCACATTGCGTCGCGCCTGGGAGAACTGGCGGTTTGCGCCGCCGCCGGAGTGAAGGCCGCCACGTAGGCCAGCTTTTCGCGCGGCGCCTGCATCGCCATGCGCGGCGACGGATAGAAGGTCTGGTCAGCTTTCCACAGTGTCATAATCCACCTGGCGATTGAGCACGTTAGGCCTGGCTGAGGCGCACGCCACTATTCAATCCCGCATCGAGATGGGCGCCGTGTCGAACACGCGCCACGATAGCGACGCCGCCCGTGCCCTTTCAAGGGCTCCGTTGCTTAGCGAGCGTTCGCAGGGGAGGGCAGACGCGCGGCGGGCTACTTTGTGGTCGGCGCCGACGCCGACAGGACCGCGGTCTGCTGCGCCGCGTTCGCCGCGCTGACCGCGATCGAGGCGCTCTGACCGCCCGCGCCTGCATAGGCCGCCACATAGACTTTGCACTTATGGTTGGGCTTGAGAATCGTCAGCGTCGCGCATTTGTTCTTCGTAATTTCAAACAGACTGGGCTGATCGAGTGAGACCGTGATCGGTCCCAGCACAGACATACCGCCTTTGACGGCCTTCACTTTGATCGCTTTCCTGTGGCCGGTGGTCTTGAGCTCGACCGTTGTCGGCGTCAGTTCGATCATCGCTGTGGGCGTCGCGGTTGGCGTCAAAGTTGGAGTCGGCGTGGGCGTGACGGTTGCGGTAGCGGTAGGGGTAGGGGTTGACGTTGGTGTCGGAGTTAAGGTCGGCGTTGAAACTGTGGTCGGCGTCGCGGTTTGAGTAGTCGTTGGCGTGGGCGTTGACGTCGCCGTCGGGCTCGACGTTGCAGTGATAGTCGGCGTCGGCGTGCGTGTCACAGTGGGCGTGAGCGTCGGAGTCGGGATTGGCGTGATCGTGGGAGTTGACGTTACCGTCGGGGTCGGCGTGGAGGTCGGAGTAGGTGTGGGGGTGGCGAACGGATTGATCTCGAAGACTGTGCCGAAGCCCGACGCGCCACCGCTGGCAGTCGTGCCGTAGAACAGGCCGATGTCGTCCATCACCAAGCCGGCAAAGGGCAGCGCGCCATCGGGAGTGTCGCTAAAGGAGTGCAGCACGCTCTCGGTCGCGGCGCCTTCGAGGAATGGCGGCGTCAACGAGAAGACCGTGCCGTCCCCTGGCGAGAAGTTGTCGGCCGACGCGCCCCCCTGTTCAGTCGTGCCGTAGAGTACGCCGTTCGCATCGCTGATTAAGCCGCCGAGCGGGCTCGAACCATTGTTCGCGTCATCGAAGGAATAGAGAATGGTCTCGCCCCAGCTACCACCCTCAACGGTCGGCGGCGTCAATTCGAAGACCGTCCCGCCGGAACCGGCGATCAGACCGCCCGAAGAGGTTACCCCGTAAAGCGCGCCCCCGGCATCCTGCAGAAGACGCCCGTGCGGGTGGAACCCGTCGGGCAGGCGGGAACTTTCCAGGAATCCATGCAATACCGTCTCATTCCAAGGGGTGGGGCTCACGCCGCCGGTGGGTGCCGCGAGCGAAAACGCTGCGCCTAGAGTCGCGCCTCCACCTCCTATAAGCGGCGGCCCGCCGAAATTCGTCGTTCCGTACAGGAGGCCGCTCGCGCCGTCGAGCAACAGCCCGGCCTCCGGATCGGAGCCCTCGACGCCGAGGCTGAAGGGGAAGAGCACGGTTTCGGTCCAAGCCCCGCCCGAAACCGCGGGAGGGCTCAGGGAGAAGATTACGCCGAGGCCCGGGTTGCTCACTGTAGTGGCGCCATAGAGCACACCATTATTGTCAGAAACAAGAGTGCCCTGCGGAACTCCGCCATCGATTCCGCCGGTGAAGTTGTAGAGCACCGTCTCAGTCCACGCCCCGCCCGCGATCGATGGCGGCATCAGCTCGAACACGGTCCCAAAAGTCGTGACGCCGTCGCCCGCGGTTGTGCCGTAGAAGACCCCGTTCGGTCCCGCGAGGAGCGCCGCCTCTGGAGACTGTCCGTCGCTGCCGCCGTTGAAGGCGTAAAGCACCGTCTCGGTCCAGGCTCCGCCGGACCCCGACGGCGGCGTCAGCTCGAATACGGTTCCGCATCCTGAAAATGGTGGACAGTTCGGGACACCACCCTCGGTCGTAGTGCCGTAGAGTGCGCCGTTAACCCCTAGCACGAGATCGCCGAAGGGGCTGCCCCCATCCGCGCCGCCGCTGAAGGAATAGAGTACGCTCTCACCTGCTGCGCGCGCTGCGCGCGCAAATCCAAGCGCCGCGATTAACAGTACGAGGATCGCGTACGCTAACGCTGAACGTCGCTGTGAGCTACGTCTGGTCACCTGGCTGGCCCATTTGCCGAAAACTTACCTAACGATCACGTACTCCGTGAACGCACCTACTGGGTGAATTCACGTACTCCGTTAACGATCCAATCAGCCGCCTTGGGTGTATCTATGACACCACATCGCCTTATATAGCTTATCGCGCATCACCTGACTATAACTTACGCAACTCTTTAAATCGCCGGCAAGCTCTATG
>DATGHL010000046.1 GCA_035308025.1 Candidatus Binataceae bacterium | reverse complement strand
CGGACCACATCGCAGGCACGTCGAACGAGAGGTTCGCAAGCGCGTTGCCGCGCGCGACGAAGCCGCCGTCGACCACCATCGCGGTTCCCGTCACCCATTCGGCGTCGTCGCTGGCGAGATACAGGGCCATCCCAGCGATATCGTTGCCCGCGCCGGCACGAGCCAGCGGTTGCATGACTTCGAGAATTTGGCGAGCCACCGGCTCGCCGCCAGGGATATGCTTCTGGAGCAAAGGGGTGTTGATCCCGCCCGGACAGATGCAGTTGACGCGGATACGATCCTTGCCCAGCTCGACCGCCGCGCACTTGGTCAGATGGATCACCCCGGCTTTGGCCACGCTGTAAACCAGCGGTCCGGCCTGACCGAGAATTCCGGCGATAGAGGCGGTCGAGATAATTGAGCCGCCGCCCGCCTGGCGCATCGCCGGGATCGAGTGCTTGATCCCAAGGAAGACGCTGCGCAGCAGGACCGCAAAAGTCCGATCCCAATTCTCGACGGTGGTATCTTCCAAGCGTCCCAGCGCGCCGCCGAGACCGGCGTTGTTGAAGGTAATATCGAGCCGGCCGAATTCGCTCAGTGCACGCGCGATCGCAGCCTGGATGGCGGCCTCGTTGGAGACGTCGGTCTTTTGAAAAACCGCGCGACCGCCATTTTCGCGACATTGACGTACTGCGGCTTCTCCACCCTCCTCATTGAGGTCCGCGATCACGATGGCCGCGCCTTCACCGGCAAAACGGATCGCGGTCGCGCGGCCCATCCCGCTCGCCGCGCCCGTAATCACGGCGACCTTATTCTCGAGTCTGCCCATCGAAATTGCTCCTCAAGTCTTTCGAGAAAGTCCAGCCTTGCCCGGCGCAATCTCAAATGATGGGCCCATAAAGTCGGTGTTCGCGGTCCAGTCATCAGGCGAGAGCGCACCGAAGTTATGCGCGCGCGCCATAAAGCCGCCATCCACGAGCATCGAGGTCCCAGTGATCCATTCCGACTCGTCGCTGGCGAGGAACAGCGCCATGTTCGCAATGTCATCGGGCTGGCCTGCGCGCGTGATCGGCTGAGTTCGCGCCAACGCGGCTTCGCCGCGCTCAGTGCGCTCGCCGGCGATCGCGGTGTGGATGCCGCCCGGACAGATACAGTTGACGCGAATTTTATCGCGCGCCAACTCGACGGCGGCGCATTGAGTGAGGCTGATCACGCCGGCTTTGGCGGCGCTGTAGATTGTCGGGCCAAAGCCACCGCGCATTCCGGCGATCGAGGCCGTCGAGATGATCGAGCCGCCGCCCGCTTTGCGCATCGCTGGGATGGCGTGCTTGATTCCGAAGAAAACCCCGCGCAGCAAAACTGCGTGGGTGCGATCCCAGCTTTCGGCCGTGATCCCCTCGAGGGGTCCCAGGGCGCCGACGAATCCGGCATTGTTGAAGATGACGTCGAGGCGGCCGAATTCCTTGACCGCACGAGCAATCAGCGCCTCGACCTCCGCCTCGGCGGAAACGTCGGCCTTCTGGAAGACCGCCCGTCCGCCGTTCTCGCGACATCCGCGTACCGTCGCCTCGCCGCCGGTCTGATTGAGGTCCGCAACGACCACCGCGGCTCCCTCTCCGGCAAAACGCAATGCGGTGCCTTGGCCAATACCGCTGGCGGCGCCGGTAATAATCGCCACTTTGTTATCGAGTCTGCCCATCGCGTTATTCTCCTGAACCGCAGCCCCTGATTGTGAAGATTCAATAGCAGCGACGCTTCTTAGCTTCCAGAGACCTAACATCTGTCCTAAAACGAGGTGATATACTTATTGCGATGGCGAGGGGTGGATCACAAGGCCGTCGGCAGGCAGCCGCGACGCTCCGCTCGCTGACGGCGCTGCGCGGCGGAGTGGCGGAGGCGGCGGATGCCGCCTCCGCCCTGACTGAGACCACCACCAGTGGGGACGCCGCGCCGCTAAGCGGCGCGGCGTCCCCACTGGTCCCCGCCCCGGAGCACCTCGGCCCGCGCTACGACTCGCTGATCGCGTATGAGCGGGCGGCGGCTTCGCCGCCGCCCGCTCATACGCTCGAGGCCGAAGCGGACGATCACAAAGATCACGACGAGTTTGGCGACAAGCTCGATACCGTCTCGACCGACCCGGGCGTTTATCTGCTCAAGGATCGTAACGGCAAGGTACTCTACGTCGGCAAGGCCAAGTCCCTGCGCTCGCGCGTCCGGTCCTACTTTCGCGATGGCGGCGACGGACGTTTTCAAGTCCGCTTCCTGATGCGGCGCGTACACGACTTCGACACGCTGGTGGCGCGCAGTGAAAAAGAAGCGCTGATCCTCGAAAACAATCTGATCAAGCAGTACAAGCCGCGCTACAATATCCGGCTCAAGGACGACAAGTCTTATCTCAGCGCGAAGGTCACGAATCACGCGTGGCCGCGGATTTCCGTCACACGCCGTATCGTGAAAGATGGCGGCCGCTATCTCGGACCGTTCGGATCGGCCGACGGGCTACGCGAGACCATCGACGTCATTCGCAAGGTCTTTCCGCTGCGCACCTGCTCTGACAGCGTGTTCCGTAACCGCGCGCGACCCTGTATCGAGTATCAGATCAAGCGCTGCCTGGGTCCCTGCTGCCTGCCGGTAGACCGTGAGGAGTATGGACGACATCTCCATGCCGCCGAGATGCTGCTCGAGGGCAAGAATCTCGAATTGCTCAAAGAGATGCGCGAGCGGATGCGCCTCCACGCCGACCTGCTCGAATTCGAGGAAGCGGCGCGCCTGCGTGATCGCGTGCGCGCAATCGAAAAGACCGTCGAGCGCCAGACCGTGCTCCATCATTGGGGCGGTGATCAGGACGTCTTCGGGCTCTATCGGCAGGGCGGCTTCATCGAAGCGATCGTGCTGATGGTGCGCAACGGCAAGCTCACCAGCACCCGCAGTTGGAGTTTTCAGGACCTGGAATTTCCTGAAGAGGAAGTCCTGGCCGATTTGCTGACCCAGTTCTATGCCGGCGCGCGCATGTTACCCGATGAAGTGATCCTGCCGGTCGAGCTCGACGATGCCGCCGTGCGCGCCGAGCTGCTCACTGAGCGGCGCGGACGAAAAGTCGAAGTTTTCGTGCCGCAACGCGGCGACAAGGTGCGGCTGCTCGAGATGGCGACCCAGAACGCGCGTCAGAGCTTCGCCTCGCGCCGCGACAACGAGAACACGCGCGAGAAGATGCTCGACGAACTGCGCACGAAGCTGCATCTGCGCAGCACCCCGAAACGCATCGAGTGTTACGACATTTCAAATTTGCAGGGCTCGATGGTGGTCGGGTCGCAGGCCACCTTCGACGAAGGCGAGCCGCGCAAGGAACTCTACCGGCGCTACCGGATTCGCACGGTCGTGGGACAGGACGATTTTGCCAGCCTCTACGAAGTCCTCGGACGCCGGCTGCGGCGCGCCGTCGAGGAGCATGAGTTTCCCGATTTATGGGTGATCGACGGCGGCAAAGGACAACTCAACGTTGCGCTCGAAGTGCTCAAGGAGCACAACCTCAGCGATCAATTCGACGTCATCTCGTTGGCCAAGCAGCATGTTTTGAATGATCGGCGCGAACGTGCGGTGCAGAAATCCGACGAGCGGGTATTTATCCCGAATCGCAAAGATCCGATCGTTCTGCCGAAGAACTCGACTGCGCTCTTTTTGCTCGTGCGCATCCGCGACGAAGCTCATCGCTTCGCGATTACCTACAATCGTGAACTGCGCCGGCGGGCGCGGCTGCGTTCGGTGCTCGACGACATCGAAGGGATCGGCCCGGTGCGCCGGCGCTCGCTGTTGCGCCACTTCGGTAGTCTGCGGCGGATTCGCGAGGCGTCGATCGAACAACTCGCGCTGGTCAAGGGCGTCAACCACGAGTTGGCCGCGGAGATTCGCCGGCATCTTGAAACCATGAAGGTGCTGCTCGATCAGGAGGAGACCGTGGAACGTGAGGAGGATCGGATCGCGCAGGAATACCTCGACGCCGGCAACGGCCAGCTCGAACTAATCCCGCGCGAACCAGCTCTCGTGGTTTAGTCAGGTTCTGCCGATCCGCTAAGGACGGCATCGCGACTCGAAAGGGGGATTCGGGCCGATCGTCGCTGCGCAGTCACAGACTTCTCTTGCCGTAGCGGCGCCGCCGCCAAGCGCGTTGGCGCTTTCGCGATTGGTCCAACTCGCTGAAAGAGTTTCGCCGGCGATCACCGGGACACCGCCCCTTTATCTCGTTACAGTCGCGATCGTGCTGGGCGACGGCGCGGGGAATTCTCGCATTTTCTTTCCCTTATGGTCTGCCGTGACAGTCGCGATACTCGCGGCCCTCGCGTTCGTAGGAAAGCGGCGCGCGGCCGGGCTTGTACTCGCTCTCGTCGCGCTTGCCGCGTCCGCCACGATGGCCGTACGGCCTGTTCTCGCGCCGCTTGCTGGTCCTGCGACGCTCAAGCGGTTCACGGACGATTCCCGGGTTACGGTAGCGGGTTACCTGAGCCGCACGCCGGAGCGCGTCGCGGGCGAGCGCCACCTGCAGTATCTCGACCTTCAAGTCGAGCGCGCCGCGGCTGACCCATCTGCATTCGCACCCACGTCAGGGAGGGTCCGGATTACGGCGCCGGACGACGAAATATTTCATGTCGGTGACGAACTGCGCGTGACATCGCGAATCCGGTTTCCGCGTAACGACGGAAATCCGGGCGAGTTCGATTATCGCGGATGGCTGCTGCGCCAGGGGATTGGCGCCACGATGTACGCCGAACCACGCCGCAACGATCCCGAGCCGATCCAGGTTATCGGTCATCGCAGTTTTCCGATCGCCACTACGCTCGAAGCGATCCGCGAGCATATCGGCGGGTTTATCGACGCTAACCTTGAGTACCCGGAGAACGCCGAGATGCGCGCCCTGGTCATCGGTGACCGCAGCGGTATCCGCGACGATCTGCGCCAGCGTTTCGCGCTCACCGGCATGGCTCATCTGCTCGTGATCTCCGGCCTCCATCTGGGGTTTGTCGCGACCGCCACATTTTTTCTCACCCGGCTTCTGATGGGATTTTCCCCGGCTTTGATGGCGCGGGGCTACGCCAACAAGATCGCCGCCGCCGCGGCCGCGATCGCTGTTTGCGTATACGCCTCAATCGCGGGCCACCACGTCTCGACAATGCGTGCGCTGGTGATGGTGTTGAGCTATGCGTTTGCGATCATGCTCGACCGCTCGCGCGAGTTGGTTTCGAGTCTCGCGCTGGCGGCGTTGATCATCCTACTGGCCCTGCCCGCCTCGACCGCAGATATCGGCTTCCAGCTTTCTTTCGCGTCGGTTTTCGTCATCCTGCTGGGAATGCGGCGGTTCACGGCTTGGTGGCGCTGGCGCTATATGAATCCGCTCGCGCCGCGACGCGACCGCTCACGGCTCAACCTCGTCGGCGAAGTCGTCACAGGCTATATAGCGGTGTCGTTCTGGGCGCTGATCGGCACGGCGCCGTTGACCGCATTTTACTTCAATCAATTTTCGCTGATCGGACTGATCGCCAACGCCGTCGTTGTGCCGATTATGGGTTTCGGCGGCGTGGTCTTTGGACTGCTCGCCGCGGCCATGAGTTTCATCTCGATGCCGGTTGCCCGCGAGTTGCTCTGGATGGCGGGAAGACTCGCCGAAGCCGGCACCTTGCTGGCCGGCTGGTTCGAGGCATGGCCGCTGGGCTGGGCGCGGATCTTCACCCCGACTTCCCTCGAAGTGATTATCACGTACGCGTTCATCCTGCTGTGGCTGACCGCACCGCTCAAAGGCGCGGAAGTGCTTCGGCAATTGCGCCAGTCTAACATCGCCGTCGCCGCGAAAGTTCAGGACCCGCCGCGATGGCGAATCGCGATCGCCCTAATTTTCACCTTCGCCTTGATAGTCGATGCGGGTTGGTGGATCGATCAGCGCTTCTTCAATCGCGACCTGCGCATAACTTTTCTCTCGGTCGGGGAGGGAGACGCTGCGGTCGTGCGCTTTCCGGGTTCACGCGTGATGCTGATCGACGGCGGCGGTGCGGTTCGCAGCAGCTTCGATCCCGGGGAGCGCATCGTCGCGCCGTTTCTCTGGTCGCAGAAGATCATGCACGTCGATTATGTGACGCTGAGTCATCCTGATCGGGATCACTTCGGCGGCCTGCTATTCATCGCGCACAATTTTTCACCTGCTGAATTCTGGACCAGCGTCACGGACAGCCTCGACGACACTGAGTTGCTCAACGTAATGAGGGCGGCGGGTGCGCTTAACCGTGTCTGCAACTCGGCGTCGACGCCCCTGATAATCGGCGGTGCCGACGTCCGCTGTCTCGGACCGCTGGCCAACCACGCGGAGTTGAAACGCAATGATTCATCTATGGTGTTGCAACTGAAATATGGCCCGACGGTGGTGCTTTTCCCCGGCGACCTCGAAAGCAAGGGCGAGCATCAGTTGATCGCTTCCGGCGCCGATCTGCGCGCGACAATTTTGAAAGTGCCGCATCATGGCAGCCGCACCTCGTCGAGCGCCGCGTGGCTCGCTGCGGTCTATCCCGAACTGGCGGTGATTTCACTCGCTGCTCACAACCGCTTTCATTTTCCTGCGAGTGAGGTGCTGGACCGTTATCGCGCGGCGGACATCACGGTGCTGCGCACCGACGAGGATGGCGCGATTAGTGTGGACGCCAGCGCGGCTGCGCTTCACGTGTCGAGTTTGCGTGGCGGCATCGTGCCGCTGCCCGCGACTCATCACTAGCAACTCCCCTGCGTTCTGCCTGCCATCAACGAGCATCAAAGTAATGCCGCTTGAGCCAGGCGGGCGAGACGCCGAGCAGGAACAGCGATTTGATGGTCCACATCGTCAAGACGGTGCGAATTAATCCGCGCGACTGCCAGCGCCGGGCTGACGTAGTCACGCGCGCGCGTAGGCAGGCCAGGCGTCCGGCGCGGCGCAGGCGTCGGACCAAGGCCACGTCCTCGCAGATTTTGATATCGGGATAGCCGCCGAGCCGCTCGAAGACTTCGCGCCGGACGAAAATCGCCTGGTCGCCGGTCGCACTGCGCATCACCCGCGAGCGCCAATTGATCAATGTGCTCAGCAACCGATACGAGGGAGATGCCGCGTTCAGCCGAACGTCGAAACGCCCGCCCACGATCGCTGGATCATCGAGCGCCGCAGCGATCTGGCCGGCGAAATCCGTAGGCACGAGCGTATCCGCATGCACGAACGCAAGCACATCGCCGCGCGCGGCGGCGGCGCCGGCGTTCATCTGCCGCGCCCGCCCGCGCGGCGCGGTGATGACCGTATCGGCGAGCGTCCGCGCGATCGCGACGCTGTCGTCGTTACTACCGCCGTCGGCGACAATTATTTCGGCGACTGGCGCGCCGATGCGCAGCGCACGCAAGGTCGTAGCGATCGCGCGCTCCTCGTTGAGCATCGGCACTATCACCGCGAGCTTCACGTCAGGGACGCGGGTTGGGGGACAGCAAGAAAAGCCAGGCTGGCGAAAACCCCATACCCGATCCCAAAATTGTGATCGGAAAGAAAACAAGAAGGGCCAAAACAACTCTTTGCGTAAAAACAGTTATGCTTTCTTAAACCTCGTTTATCAGTTTGGCAGTAAAGGTGGCTGAGGTCTGCATACCAGAGTGGGCGGCTGCCCTCCGCTGGGGGGTGTAAATGCAGCCGTACCTGCAACCCGCCGGGCACTTCGGGGCTGGTACACAAATGGTGAGAACCTGGTCCCATACCTCGTTCAGTGGGCACTTTCCTACGGTAAAGCAAAACGACGATGAGGCAACGCCATTGGCAACTAATTGGACCGAGTAGGTGCCAGGCTCAATACCTTTGAGTAGCACGAACTCGGTGGTGCCAGGTGCCCCCGGCGCTATGCTTGTGGTGCTCCAATTATAACTCCTTGCATATTGGACAATTCCTGTGCTGCTGATGAATCGCACGAGTGGATAGTCCGTAGCCATTTGAGCATCATCGCCAAAGGACGCACCTTCCCATATCCCGTTCAACTGGGTTCCCACTAAGTGGTACGAACCATCTGAATTTATATTGATCGCGCTGATCTGCGGCTGGGCTTGCTGTAGAGGCGCGCCGTCCGGCTGATAAACATAAAGCGCAGGTTCGCTGGTGCAGCTAGGGCTATAGAGAATGGCCCCATCTGGCAAGTCGAGCATGTAGCTACCGTCGGTTGTGCCGCAGTCGCTCCAAGTTCCGTTGGGAGCGTGGATCTGGTTGAAGCTATTGCTCACAGAATCGTACTCGTAGAAGAAGTGCGGGTTCGATTTCGGGTTCGTGCTCGTCGGTTCTGCAGAAAGCGTCAGCAAAATCTTCCCGTTCATCAAGTTCGCACCTGGAGCATCGGGTGCCCCCAACGGAACCGGAGTACTGCCCGGTCCGGATGTAGGCAATATCAACGATGGTCCCGCAGCCCATGAACCCGGAGCGGTACCTCCGGGTCCTGGCTTATAGATTGCAGTAAAATCCGTCGCTCCAATGAAGATGGCGTTGCCATTGGAAGTAATAATGACGGCCCTTCTTCATTCCCGTTAGGATACGTACCACTGTACAGCATAACAGGTACGTTTGAGTCCGACACCCAAGAAGAGCCGACATAGCGCTCAGTCGTAGTAGCCTGGCTATCAAGCGCAAGAATGCTGCCATCAGCCAGCTTCACCCAAGTTGCCTCCCACATGTTGCACCCATGCTGGAGCTCTCCTGCAGGCATCCACTGATTAGCGACGGGATTGTAGATAAGGGTTGCGCCGTAGGATGCCGGGGCGACTGGCGCCATCAGGACAACCCCGGTTGGTAGTATCTCTGATACCATATCGAAAAAGGACTGAATCCCACCGCATGGAGTGGATAGCGACTGTCTCCGATGTCAAGCTGTGCCGATGGATCCGGCAGTCATGACCGCACCCCCCGCAGCGCGCGGAAACAATGTGAGCTGGGAACTGATTTGGGCGAGTTGAAGTCAGCGCCGGGCGCCAACGGAAGGCACGAGGTCGTCGAGAGCGTTGGTAAATGCTCACGTTCAGACACAATCGCACTGAAGGCCGATGTGTGGATCGGGAGGTTAACAACGCGTGTGCCTAGATCCGGGGAAGCGGGCGCATCGTTCATAAACGACCTGAAGAAAGCAGTAGCCAGAGTCTAGCCGCGCCGTCCAACAAGTTTCGGCTGTTCATCGAGGTTTGACAGCGCACCTCGATGCAGCGTAACAACGCATCACGCTCGCAGCTTGCATCAGAGGATAGGAACCATGGCAGCCGAGGCATCGACTCGATCGCAGATTATCGAAGTCGCCGAGATCGCATGGGAAACCATGATGCCCAACATCAAGGCGAAGATGCTCTGGACCGATACCGCGACCAAGCGCCGGGCGCAGCTCACGAGGTTCGAGCCGGGCGCATCGCTGCCGATGCATCGCCATGTCGGCGACGAGCTACTCTACGTGATTGAAGGATCGATCAGCGATGAATCTGGCGCCGTCGCGGCGGGCAGCGTCGGCTATCGCCCCAACGGATGTATCCACAGCGTCACGAGCAGAAATGGCGCGACCGTGTACGCTATTATCAGCGGTAACGTGGAACCCGCCAAAGAGATCGGCGCTGCACCTTCCTCGCAGACTATCGTGCTGAGCGACATCCAATGGACCGACTTTATGCCCGGCATACGCGCGAAGCATTTTTGGAGTGATCCAGCCACGAAGCGGCGCGCCATCTATGCCCGCTGGGAGCCGGGCGGGAAGCTGCCACGGCACAGGCATATCGGTGACGAGCTGCTCTTCATGATCGAAGGCTCGAACTTCGACGAATCGGGCGAGCTGCGGACCGGAAACCTGAGCTACAATGCAGACGGATGCACGCATACGGTGGTGAGCAAAAACGGCCACACTGCGCTGGCTTTCGTCACCGGCGATTTGGAGGTCCTCAAGTAGCATTTGGCTCGAACCCGATGCGTCCAGCTAAGTCGCCATGGTGTTCTTGGACCAACCGAGTCAGCGGGACCAGGCGGCGATTGGATTACGCGGTGGAGTTCGAACACGGCGCAAGATGGGCAGTGACTGTCTCCGATGTCAAGCTGTGCCGATGGATCCGGCAGTCATGACGCGCCGCCGCGTTGGGCGGAAAAGGGGAGGAGAGGGCCGCAAGTTCAGGGTTCCACGGCGTTCGTTGTCGGAGCACAGCATTGAGCATGACGAGGAATTTGCGCATGCATGCGGTGAGAGCGACCTTGGGTTTCTTGCCCGCCGCAATCAATCGCGCATAAAAGGCTCGCAACAGCGGATTGCGGCGAGTCGCGCCTAACGTGCACATGTAGAGCACCGCGCGGACCTGGGCGCGACCGCCCCAAATCGCGCGTGTGCCCTTGAGCTTCCCGCTGTCGTGATTGAATGGAGCCACTCCAACCAAAGCCGCGATCTTTCGCCGGCTGAGTGTGCCGGGCTCAGGTCGATGAGCCAACAGGGTGAGCACGGTCACGCTTCCGACCGCGGGCACGCCTCGAAGCAGTTGAGCTTTTTCGGACCACAACGGCGAGTTCCGAATTGCCTTCTCCAGAGCAACATCGAGATCGGCCAGTTGCTTGCGAAGCCAACGGAGGTGAGCGGCAATAGCGCGATTGACACAGCCAACCGCACGTCCGTGCCGATTACTCTCGGCAGTTAGCATTTCGACCACCTGTCGGCGCCGCGCAACCAGCGCCATCAGTTCGCGGGTTTGCGCATCCGGGAGCGGTCGAGTTTGCGGCTGAATGATTTCGGCAAAATGCGCCAATACTCGAGCGTCGATCGCATCGGTTTTCGCCAGTCGGCCCGTGGCGCGCGCAAAGTCCCGTACCTGGCGCGGATTGACCACTGCGACCGGCAACCCGCCTGCCGCCAACTCACTGGCCGCCGCGATCTCGTAGCTACCGCTGGCTTCCAACACGATGCGGCTTACACGCAGCTTCTTCAGACGCTTAACAAGGGCCCCAATACCGCGTTGATTATTGGTCACATCGAAGCTTTCATCGCCCGGCCGCAGCGGTAGTGTCGGTCAAGTGGTGGAAAAGCAGTAAGCATCGGCCAGGCGACGAGTTGAGCGGTTGAAGTATCAACTTGCTATTACGCTGCCTCCGGTTGTTCGCTGATTGTGGTCAGGTCGTGCCAGCCGACGAGGCGGCG